>JACMOA010000283.1 GCA_014378225.1 Deinococcales bacterium
CAGGTTTTGCAGGCTGCTTAACCCGAACTGGGGTTATAGTACAGCCCCAATGGGGGTGCAGTGACCGTGAGTCTGGTTCCCTCCCCCACTCAGGTCGCGCTCGAGGTCACAGACGTGGGCTTGGGTATCCCTGCCGAGGCGCTCAGTACCCTGTTCGAGCGTTTCTCGAGGGTGCGGGGAACTGAGGCGGAGCGCCTGGGCGGCCTGGGCCTGGGGCTGTACGTGGTGAATCAGATTGTGCGGGGACACGGGGGTCTGGTTGAAGTAGAAAGTAAGCCGGACGAGGGCAGCACCTTTCGGGTTAGGCTACCTCGAGCGGTTTCAGCTCAAGCAGGCATCTCTCCCACTAAAGAGACAGCGAAGTTAGTGGGAGAGATGCTCAACTCGAGTTAGAAAGATTCACTCTGTTCCTTAAATGCTCGAGCCATCGCCCGAACTCTTTCAAGAACTGATTGAGGTTCCGCCCGAATTTTGTGATGCTGAAAAGTGCGGCAAAGCCCGCGCACATCGCGCTCCAGAATGGTTTCTGCACTGGGGTTTTCAGACAGCAAGACCACCTGCGGAAAGTCTATCACCACAATTTTCTCCTTCCACCACAACAAATTAAAGGTAGAGTAATCGCCGTGAACCCGCCCGGTGGACAGCATTCGGGCCAAATGGGTTAGGGACTGCTCGAAGGCAGATTGAGCCTGCTCTGGGCTGAGCTGCGCGTCCGACACTCGAGGGGCAGCTTCAAATTCGTTGCCAATAAATTCCATCAAAATGACATTTCCAGCCGTATAAATGGGGCGAGGAACCGGGATTCCCGCTTTATGCAGCGCTCGGAGCTGCTGGAATTCCTCTTCCACCCAGAGGATATTTTGGGCGCTAATTCCATAATCGGTGCGCCCATTCATCGCTTTCTTCACTCGAGCGTCGCCCACAAAGCGGCTACCCCGGTAAAGCGCATCGTTCTTGAACCCGCGCACCCGAGAGTCCACATAAAGTTTGACCGCGCAAAGGCCGTCTGGTCCGGTTCCCACATAAACAGTGGCTTCTTTTCCCGTTTTAAGCTGCCACTCGAGCGAATAAAGTAAACCAATTCGGTGAAGTTCCTCGAGACCGGGGTCGTCAAATTTACGGCGGTCTGCGGGGTTGTAGTCCTTCTGATTTTCAGCCAACAAGCCCGCCACACTGCGGCGGCGCGGCGGCTTGCGGGCTAGCTTATGACCGCGTTCCTCGAAACGTTCAAGGGTGTCGTCATCTAAGTTTAGCTCGAGGTCTTCTTGCTCGAGACCGTCGGCCCAGAAATTGCTTTGCTCGAGGTCTTCCGGGTCAAAAGCGTCAAAACTGTTGTGCGCGAGTGGAGCCTGCTCAGACGGCGCAAAATCGTTCCGATTGCGCCCGGTCATAAAGGCCGCCTGAATTTAGGGAGTTGAAAAAATCGTCCTCGAGCGGAGGGGTAAGGGTGATGCAAAAACATGGATTCTCCAGGGTTGAAAGGGGGCCAGGGTTTGGTTCAGCCGATTCGGGTTGGAAAAATCAGTCTTGGTCATGAATTACCACCTCCTACAGGGGTTATTGCGACAGTTTACAGGCTCGAGGGCGTGAGGGATGTAGGCACAATGGCTTAGATTTGGTGGGTTGTGAAGAGTGGGTGATGGTAGGTTCTCAGTTTTCGGTTATCGGTTGTCGGTCAATAAAAAAAGGCGCACCAATGTGCGCCCTTGAAAAGAATTTTGATTTCACTTGGTCATTACCGTGCCGTTCACACTCGAGCGTACTCCTAAAGTAGCAGACGCTTTGACCTCTACTTTCTCGAGGGCGGCTTCCTGAATTCTGCGAAAGGTTGCCAGCGCCTGACCTACCACCTGGTCCATGTTGTAGTACTTGTAAGTAGCCAGACGGCCCACAAAATGCACTCGAGTTTCTAGCTCGGTGAGGGCTTGATACTTTTTGTAAAGTTCCTGATTTTCCGCTCGAGGGATGGGGTAATACGGGTCTCCTTCGGCCCTGGGCAGTTCGTACACCACACTGGTTTGGCTGTGTTTTTGTCCGGTAATGTACTTGAATTCGCTGATGCGGGTATACGGCTGATTATTGGGATAGTTGACCGTTCCAGCGGGCTGAAAAGTCTCGAGGTTGTGGGTTTCGTGGACGAACTCGAGGCTGCGGTAAGGTAATTTACCGTACCTGAAATCGAAGAAAGCGTCTACGGGTCCGGTGTAAATCATACGGTCCCATTTGATTTCATCTACAATTTCACGGTAGTCGGTTCCTAGCATGATTTTGATGTTGGGATGGTGTAGCATTCGCTCGAACATCCGGGTGTAGCCGTGCAGCGGCATCGCTTGAAACTTATCGGTAAAGTAACGGTCATCCTTACTGGTGCGGGTCGGAACTCGAGCGGTCACGCTGGCGTCCAGTTCCGAAGGGTCCAGACCCCACTGCTTACGGGTGTAACCCTGAAAGAACTTTTCGTAGAGTTCGCGGCCCACTTTGGACACCACCACGTCCTCGCTGGTTTTGACCTGCTCCACTTTCTCGGCTCGAGACTCGAAAAACTCCTCGAGCTGGAAGCTGTTTAGCTCGAGGCCGTACAACGTATTGACCGTGGTCAGGTTGATGGGAATGGGAACTAATTGACCGTCCACACTGCCCAGAACCCGGTGTTCGTAGGGTCGCCACGCCGTAAATTTAGAAAGATACTCGAAAACATCGCTCGAGTTGGTGTGGAAAATGTGCGGTCCATACGGATGAATCAGGATTCCTGCCCCGTTGTAACAGTCAAAAGCATTACCGCCGATGTGGTGACGTTTGTCCACAATCAGCACCTTTTTACCCATTTCACCCGCCAGACGCTCCGCCAAGACAGCACCTGCAAACCCTGCGCCCACAATTAAATAATCGAACATCGAATCACTCCTTAAAAATTGAAAAGGTTGCTCGAGGGCAACACAAAAATTGCCCGTCTCGAGGGTTATACGAATTCCGAAAAATCTTGTACTTTTCAAGATTCTTTTGAGGCAGTGTGGCCTGTGAGGTGCTGAAGTTGGGCCAAAACAGACACGGAGCAAAAAGGAAAAAGTACGGCTCTGATTGTACAGAGAGTTGTGTAGCGGATTACGTAACGGAATCAATCGGAATTCGTATTACCCGTCTCGAGAGTTAAAAACAAACCCAGAAAAAGGGCGCTCTGCTCGAGCGCCCAGAAAAGACTTTAGTCTCCAGAAGCCGCACCCGGAACGCCGCTGCTGCGCCCGAATTGAGGCCGCACTGGGTTCTGAACCGGAGTCTGGACCTCGTTTTGAGGCTGGCGTGGGTCCTCGAGTTTGGGGGTACCTTTGCGGTGCGGCAAACCAATCAAGGCTCGAGATTTACGGGCCATGCTGGCACTGATTTGGTCTTCCATGCGCCTCCAGGTGAGGTCCCAGCTCATTGCGCCCACAAAGCGGTCTGCACGCTGCCCCCGCTCGGTGTAGTCCTGGGTCAGCGCCTGCATTACCGCGTCTGCAAATCCCTGCACATCATCAGCAATCCACACCAAACCCATTTCACCGTAGGGCCGCACCACGTCTCGAATGCGGGTGGATATTGTGGGCTTTCCCGCCGCCAGAAACTCCGGGGTTTTGGTGGGCGAGATAAAGCGGGTGGAGTCGTTGAGCGCAAAGGGCATCATGGCAGCGTCCCAGTGGGCCAGATAAGCGGGTAGCTCAGCGTAAGATTTTTGACCCAGGTAGTGAATGTTGCCCCGTTGCGGTAAATGGGCTGGGTCCACCTTAACCACTGGACCCACAATGACAAAGTGAACGTCTGGGAGCGTGTCAGCCACCCCCTCAAGCAATTCTAAATCCATGCGCTCGTCAATCACACCATAAAAGCCCACTCGAGGGTGGGGAATCTCCACCATGTCCTGAGGCTGCTCGAGCGATTTGCGGGCCTGCATAAAGTGTGGTACATCCACGCTCGAGGGGAAAGCGTGAACGTTGGGGTGCTGGCTTTGCTTGGCTTCCCACAGGCTAACCCCGCCAGTGAAAACCACATCGGCGGCCTTGAAGAGTTCCTGTTCACGCTCGCGCAATACAGGCGGCGCGAAAAGAAAATTGGACAGCTCGTCCATGCAGTCGTAAACGGTGGCCCTGGGTTTGAGCTGGCGCACCAGAGGCATAAATATGGGGCTGTAAACCCACACCACGTAATTGTCAATTTTGCAACGCTCAAATAATTGGCCTACCAAATCCTGGGTCAGGATTTCCTGACGTTCAGTATTCAGACCATGCGGCAGGTGCGGAGTAGCAATCATCACACCACTTTTGTCTTCGCGCAACTCGAGGGTAGCAGTAGTGCCTACAAAAATAGGTTCCTCAACATAAAAAATACGCCGTTCCTGTACAGCACGCGAAAGCAAATGCTGAGGACGTTGATAAACAAAGTCCCAGCGCAGGTGTGCAAAGCAAACTAAATCGTAGTTCAACATCATTTTCTCCTTTCTATTTATTGTGCTTGTACCTTTATCGTGCTTAGGCTTTCAAAGTGACAGCACCCAAAATGCAGTGCTCGAGGGAATAATTAGCCCGCTCGAGCCTTCAGAAGCGGAAAATAAATTTGTGTGAAGGTTAAATATTGCCTTACCAATTACAAGGATAAGTATGCGTAAGGG
>JACMOA010000284.1 GCA_014378225.1 Deinococcales bacterium
GAGCGTATTTTTGTAAGTAGCAAACGTCAAACGCGGACAGGCCCGTGAGATGCTGCTGTGTCCAAGACGCTAAACGCCAAAAACAAGTCGGCGTTCAGCGTTTGCTTTCTTCCTCTTGGCTTACCACTACTGAATATCCACCCCCGGAAAGGTTGCAAATTGGGCCAACTCTCCCCGCTCGAAGGTTTGGCGCAGTTTGTAGGCCTCACCACCAGGGTTTCGGTAAATCTCGAGCTGCACGTCATGCACGTTCACAATCCAGTATTCGGGAACGCCCGCCCTTGCGTAGACCCTCTGCTTGATGCCCCGGTCTTTATTCAAGCTTGAGTCCGAGATTTCGATGACTGCCAGGACTTCATGCACTCGAGGTTTGCGGCGAACCTCCGACTCGAAGGTCAAGACCATCAAATCGGGTTCAGGCTCTCCGTATCCATTAGATAAAACAAGCGGAACCTGAATGGCTAATTTCATTTGTCCGCGCAACTTCTCTCTCAATTCTTCGTCAAGCCAGCGAAGTGCTCCAGCGTGTGGGTCGTCCATTGCGTCTATTTGATAAATCTCCCCCTCGAGCAACTCGAACCGCACGCCCTCGGGCAGCACTCCCGCCTGAGACATCCGTTGAAACTCCCCTGGCGTAATCGAGTGCCGAAAGTGCTCCTCTGGAAAAGCAACTGTCTGGGTCATGCTTTATTTTAACTCCTTTACCGCTCGAGCACGGGATATGCACAAAGTTACGGTCAAACCGAAGTTTTAGGAACGAAGAACAGACCCAAATAGTAAGTAGGTAAGCTCGAGTCTTCGGGAAAATCTTCCAACTCGAGGGCGAAATCACGCAATTTTCTATTTACCTCTTGGGCCTGCTCGAGCGTGAGGGTCAAGCCCCTAATCGTTCCGGTATTTTTTGGAGACTCCTCGTTTCGCGCAATTCCCCCACGACTATTTAAATTAAAACTAACCCGCCCTTTATCGTCCAGGCTGAAAGAAAGCCACATCTCTTCACGAATTTGAGTGGCAAGGTGTCCCACCATTTCCCCTATCAAGGGCAGAATCTGACCCTCGAGCAATTCTTTCACCGTCGCCGCTGGCGTCAAGGTGAACGGAAACTCCCAGCCCCCGCTCGAGCAGGAGGCATAAATCTTTACCGCCCGTCCGCCGCGTTTTCGCTTTTCCACAACCTCAATCAAACCCACTTGCCGCAACTTCTCGAGCCGATAAAGCACGGTTTTGGGCGGCCTTTCGGTCTCGAGGGCCAGTTCAGACGCGCTCGAGGGTTTGTTCAGGAGTGCGCCCAGAATGTCGCGGTTAATTTGCTCGAGCAGCATTTGAGCCTGCTCGCTCGAGGTCAGCAAGGTTGGTTCGCTCATGGTGAATATTCTCAGGTCAAGTCTAGTCGAAACTCTCTCTAGGTTCGGGAGTAGGGGTGGAGGCACACTTGGGGAAGGAAGGCGGCGGACAGCAGACGGTAGAGAAACAGAACTCAGACAGCAGACGACAGAAAAAATTATGGATGGGTGCAAAGGAAAGTCTTTGAAGGAGAGCCACTATGAATATTTCTGACTTTGAGCGCCAAATCCAACTTCAAACCCTGTACCGTGAAGCGGCCCTCGAGCGCCAAATTCCTCGTGTCAGCCTGCGGATTCGTCTGGCTCGAGCGTTGCAGGGTGTGGCCCAATGGCTCGAGCGCAGCCCAGAAAGTCGCTTTGAGCGTTCTACCCAAGCCTGACCTCGAGTATCCTGAATTTAAGGCTGTCAAAATCCAGCAGCATCATTCGCTCGAGTAAGCTACCCCGCCCAGAGACGGTCAAGCTTCGCGCTCGAGCGTTGTATGGGGTACATACCCGCCGCCGATGCCCAGTTAAAGTAAACCCATGACGACCCGCGCCCCCAGACGCCTTAAAATCTCACTTCCCCTGTTGTTGTGGGTCTACCTGGGGGCCGCCGTGTTACTCGTGGGGATATATTTCACGGTCCCCGCCGTGAGCCGTGAGGTAAACCAAGTTTACGGCCTGCTGATTGCAGAGGACCGAAACGCGCTCGAGCGCTGGGTGGCGGGATTTGGGTTGTGGGGTCCTGTGCTCATTCTGGCGCTGATGATTGGACAGGTGCTGCTCAGCGCTGTGCCAATGGTGTGGATTCTGCTGATTTCGGTGCTGGCCTACGGTCCGCTGTGGGGTGGGCTGCTGGGCGTGTTCGGAGCGATGCTGGCTTCCTGGCTGGGTTACTTTCTGGCAAGGGCGCTGGGACCCGTGGTTGTGGACCGCTTTGTGAGCGCACCCCTGCGGCGCAAGGTAGAGGCGGCGGTGGAGCGTTACGGCGCTTGGGCAGTGCTGGCCCTGCGCCTTTCACCGCTTATTCCGTCTGATGGGGTCAGCTTTGTGGCCGGACTGGTCAAGCTCAGTGCGCTGAAATTCAGCCTTGCGACCCTGTGCGGCATCGTTCCAATCACCCTGGGCGTGGCGTGGCTGGGCGAAGACCTGGGTAGGCTGGGTCCGGTACTGGTCATCGCCACTGTGCTCAGTCTGGGCGCACTGGTGGGTATGGTGTTGTGGGACCAACTACGCCTGAGCAGGGGAGAAGTGTAGTCGGCGGAGCGATTTAGGCGGTAGTGGATTTGATTTTTCTAAACCATCACCCGGTCCAGCTCGAGCAGGGTTTCAAGTAAAACCTCAGTTCCGGCCAGGATGTCCCCCTCGAGCGTGAGTTCTTCTGGCGTATGGCTGCGTCCTCCTATAGAAGGCACAAAAATCATTCCCACTGGACACAAACTCGAGAGGTGTGCTCCATCATGTCCCGCACCGCTGGGCAGCTCGAGCCACTTGTAACCCCGTCTTGTAGCGCCCGCTCGAGTGGCACTCAAAACTCGAGCGTTGCATACCGTAGGCGTACTCTGGCTAACCCGTTCAAAACTAAATCCCAGACCCGCACTCTCGAGCAGAACTTTCGAGCGCTCGAGGAAATTTGTGTTGAAACGCTCGAGGGCGGCTGAGTCAATAGAGCGGGTATCGGTGAGCAGGTCCACCCGCTCGGGGACCACGTTTGCTGCGCCGGGACTCAACTCGAGTTTGCCAATGGTGGCAACGATGTTGGGGGTCATTCCTGCCAGGGTATTCAACTCGAGCACCACTCGAGCAGCGCCCACCAGCGCGTCTTTCCTCAGATTCATGGGCGTGGTTCCGGCGTGGTCTGCCTGCCCCAGAACACTCAGCTTCCAGCGCTCAATTCCGGCAATTCCAGTAACAACCCCAATGGGAATGCCCGCGTGCTCCAGCGTCGGTCCCTGCTCGATGTGCAGCTCGAGGTACGCCACCAGTTCTTCGGGACGGCGGAGCGGCCCAGACCGAACCCGCTTCAGGTCTGCGCCCATGCGTTTCATAGCCTGCTCGAGCGTTTCACCGTCCGCATTCTCGAGCGCCAACATCGGCCCACTCAGCGTTCCAGCCCAGGTGCGGCTGCCCACACAGGATAACCCGCCGTAATCGCTGGGTTCCTCGGACAGGAAATCTACCACCTCGAGCGAATGATTCGGCTTCACCCCGTTTTCAAGAAGAGTTTGAACGGTTTCAAGAGCGCTCAGAACCCCCAGAATACCGTCAAAGCGCCCGCCAGACCGTACCGTGTCGGTATGAGACCCCAAAACCAGGGCTTTTGGACTCTTTCCCTCGAGCCGCCCTATCAGATTTCCCCCTGCGTCTGTCTGGGTCCCGAGTCCCGCTTTTTGAAATTCGCGCTCGAGCCAGTTTCGGCCCTCGAGATAGCGTGCGGTGAAAGCCCGCCGGGTGAAGGGCAAATCCGGGTCGGTGAGGGTGCTGAGAAAGTCCAGACGGCTTTTTAGACGCTCGAGTGAAACATTAAACATAAACAGAGTTTAAAGAACTGCGCTCAAAGGGTCGGGTACAATGAACCCATGACTGTTTTGAAACCGCATCCCGATGTGATTGAAACCCCGCTCGAGGATGAGTTGGTATTGCTGGACCCCAAAACTCAGCAAATGTATTCGCTCAACGCCACCGGAAAACTCGTCTGGGAAACGCTCAAAGCGGGTGACTATCCTTTAGTAGCTCAAAAAGTCAGTGCCGAGTTTGAAGTGGAAGCAGAGCAGGCCCAGCTAGACGCGGACGCGCTGATAAGCGACCTGGAGCGCACAGGCTTGCTGGTTCGCGCCTGATATGAGCGAATATACCCTTGATATTCTGGGTAGAACACTGATGGTCGTGAATGCCTCGCAAGGCTTGATTGCATGGCTCGAGGAGCACTGGAATTTCCCTGAACACGCAGGACAGCTCGAGTCGGACTGGACTTTTGTGCTCGAATACTCCGACGAACCCGAACCCGAGGGTTTGCGAGAGCAGGCTAAACCGCTCGAGGGAAGTTTTAACCCGCTCGAGGTGGCCTGGGCAGAAGACGCCTCTGTGTGGCTGCCCGAGCGTCAGGGTGGAGTTCGTCTGGCGCTCGAGCAGGCGGCTCATCGTGTGCGGCTGCATTGGTACGGCACGCTCGAGTACGCGGACGCGCTCTATCAGGGAATGTGTGAAGTGATGCGCTCGAGTGGATTGATTCCGCTGCACGCTTCGGTGGCGGCTCGAGACGGCAAAGCCAGCGCTTTCTTGGGTCCGAGTGGGACTGGAAAAACTACAACTCTACTGCGGACTATTGCAGCGGGTTGGACCCCTGTATCCGAAGATTTTAGTTGGCTCGAGCCGGAAAGTTTGGTCCTTTACTCTTGGGACCGCAAGCTCCATTTGCTACCGGACACCCTAAAAAAGCTCGAGGAACTCTTTCCCGATGTTCAAGCCGAAAAATTTAACGGACGCAAACATCCCGTGGCCTTCGAGGATTTAGCTCCGCGTTTATGGTCTTGTCCCTTGAGCACTCTGGTTGTGCTCGAGCGCAATTCAGAGCGAGTCAGTGAATGGCAACCCCTCCCCAAGATGCAAGCTCTGGTGGGGTTTTACAGCAGTACAGGCGTACCCCTATTTGGCGCAGTGCGACAACCCTTTTCAGACTCGAGCGCAAAGGTCATAGGTCGGCTCGAGGGGAAGAAATTGGTGCTGGGAGCTAGGGCGTTGCCACTTTGACTTGATACTATTCATTCAGTTGAAAAGATGAAAAATTTCAAGAGTATTCCAGTCATAGAAGGAGGAACTTCTGCTATGTCTATCCCCCTCGAGCGGCAACTCTTTCAATTTTTGAATGGCTCAAATGCGAGTGACCCTGCTGCTGAAGCACTGGACCCCGTTTTTGTTCGTGCGCTTCATCTGGGAGCTTTTGCCTATCACCACCACGCCCGCTCGAGCGAATTTCGGGCGGACTATATCGGGGCGGCCACTCATCACGCCCTCACTAAGAAGTGGGTGCTCGAGCTGGTCAGGCCCTCGAATGCTGAGAACATAGCTCCTCTGTGTCTCAAA
>JACMOA010000285.1 GCA_014378225.1 Deinococcales bacterium
AGCGCTCGAGCACACCTTAAAGACGCGCCAGGGAACCTACTTTTCTCGCTCGAGGGGAAAGTTATGGATTAAGGGAGAGACTTCAGGACACCTGCAAAAGGTACTCGAGGTGCGGCTGGATTGCGACGGCGACGCGGTGCTTTATCGGCTCGAGCAGGAAGGGGCAGCTTGTCATACTGGGGAGCGGACTTGTTTTCACAATGTTTTGCTCGAGGGTGAGGAGGACAGACATCAGACGTCAGACGTCAGAGAACAGAAGTTACAAGGTTTGGGAGAAACGCTCGAGCGGGTTTATGACACCATCCTCGAACGGATTGAACATCAACCGGAAAACAGCTATGTGACCAAAATGCACGCGGCGGGGTTGGACCGGATTTTGAAGAAGATTCCCGAAGAAGCCGGAGAAGTTTTGCTGGCGGCTAAAAACGGGGATAGGGCAGAATTGGCGCTCGAGGTGGCCGATTTGTTTTTTCATAGTCTGTTTGTGATGGCTGAGCTGGGGGTGACAACGGCAGATTTGGCGCTCGAGTTGCAAAAGCGCGAGGGAAAGAGTGGGTTCAGGGGACCCAAAGCGGTGGGTTGAATTCGCTAGAGCCACTTTTCCGGCATCGTTTCGGGTATAGAAAACCAAACCCAGCACCCTCGAGCGGTAAGGTAAACTGAGAACAATGCAGCCTAATCCGGTCCAGCCCACTTTGGTACAGTCTGCCGATGTACAACCCAGTCGCTTAAAGGTCATTTCCATTCTCACCCTGGGCATTCTCTCGGTTTCTTTCGCCGCCATCTTCATCCGGCTGGCCTCGAGAGCTGCCCCGCTCGAGGGGCCACTTTTTGCGCTGGTGATTGCAGCAGGACGTATGGGCCTAGCAGCGCTATTGCTGCTTCCCACGACCCTGCTGGGCCTTCAGCGCTATTCGCTCCAGCGCCGACAGTGGCTTTATATTCTGGGCGCAGGCTTTTTTCTGGCGCTGCACTTTCTAAGCTGGATAAGCAGTTTGGAATACACCAGTGTGGCCGCGTCCACCGCGCTTGTCACTACTAATCCGCTGTGGGTGAGCCTCTTTTCCTGGCTGTTTCTGGGGGAATCCCCATCCAAGCAGACCTGGATAGGTGCGGGCATTGCCCTGGCGGGGGGCGCACTGATAGGTCTGGGGCAGGAGGGCGGACTCTCGAGCAATCCCCTTCTAGGCAACGCGCTGGCCCTGGTGGGCGCAGTGGCGGTGAGCGCCTATTTTCTGCTGGGCCGTCAGGTGCAGCTCTCCGGCGTTCCCATCACGCTTTATAGCGGTCTGGTGTACGCGGTGGCCGCACTGTTTCTGGTTCCCCTACCCCTGCTCACCGGGGTGGGCTATAGCGCTCCGCTCGAGGCTTATCTGTGGATTGGCTTATTAGCGCTGGTTCCGCAGGTGCTGGGCCATACCAGTTTTAACTGGGCGGTGAAGTATGTAAACCCCACTCTGGTCACGGTACTCATCCTGCTCGAGCCGATTGGGGCCAGTTTAGCCGCGATTCTTTTGTTCAAAGAGATTCCTGGACCGGGTGTACTGATTGGAGCGCTGCTGCTGCTGCTGGGTGTGGGCGTGGCCCTGTGGCAACCGCTAGGCTCGAGAAAAACCTAAAAGCTCCACTAGCCTTGACAAACAAATCAGCTTGCCCCACCCACACGCTCGAGAGTCTCTACAGGAACAGTTTTTGCCAGAGCGTCAACCCAGCCAGGTCAACCCAGCCAGGTCAGCCCAGCCGGGCAAACATGGGGGGCTGCACTCCAATCATGCGGGCCATCATCCAAATCTGGCCTTTATGGTGAATCTCGTGCTCGAGCATTCCCGCAACCAGGGCGCTGATGGGCATCTGCATTCCGCCAAACGCAGCAACCGTTCGGCTGAGGTTGTCTTCGGTCAGGCTCGAGAGAAACCCCCCTATCTCGGGCGCGTCGTGCTGCATGGCAGCTTTGGCCTCGGCAAAGCTGGCGCTGGGCTGCGCGGGTTCCGGCTTTTGGCCCGCCATCATGCTCCGCATCCGTCGGCTCGAGCTGCTCAGATGGTCCAGCAGTCCCTTGAAGGTCATGGCTCCTTCCCAGGCAGCAAAATTTCCCTGGTCTTCAGGAAGGTGCTCGAGCAAATCGAGCAAGGCGCTGCGGTGGGACAGGAAGCTCTGGGCGTATTCGGGTCCGGTTCGGGGCATGGATTTTAGTGTAAAGCATTTTGCGGAAGTATTGAGCGTGAGCGAGATACTTTCCGACGGAAGGGAGTGGCAATAGCAAAGCGTTTTCACGAGAGCGGACAGGCCCAGTAGGCGGCCCGCCCCGAGAGGCGAGATGGCCCATTAGCAGCCGCTTATCTCAAGACAGTGAAAACGGCAGTTGGGCCAAGACGCGGACAGGCCCGGTAGGCGAGCAGGCGGTCTGGCCCGATAGGTGCCGCTTAGACCAAGACGCCCGGTAGGTGCCGTTCTGCTCAAGCGGCCCAGCCCGGAAGGTGCTGTAGTTGGGCCAAGACAGACGTGCCGCTTTGTCTAAGACAGCGGAAGTGGCGCAATAGTAGTGAAAAATGCTTTACAGGCTCGAGCACTCGAGCGCACACCCCCCGCGCTGCCGTATACTCGAGCTATGGAACGCTGGAAACAACCCAGTCAGGCCCGACTACGCCTGATTGTAGGCGCATGGATTTTTTTGGTGGTGTACGCCATCGTTAGTTATGTTTATAGTCTGCGGGGCGATATCGGAGACCTACAAGCCTTTCAAGTCAGCAATTTCACCCGCACCATGTTTATGGACATTGGGCTGATGGCGAGTGCTGCCGCTTTCTGGATTGTGGTGTTTGGGCGCGGCCCGGTTCGTTTTGTGGTGGCTGCGGCCACCCTGATTCTGGGGTCTTTCGCCTTTTTCCCTTACTTGGCGTGGCTCGAGTGGTCCGCGCTCAAACATAAGCGGCCACAATAAAAGACCCTAACAAACAACCCTGACAAACAACTATGAAACTCAAACACGTTTCCTTTGTGTGCCAAAACATAGACCTCATCGCCCATTTTTACACTTCCCTCGGCTTTAAAGTAGAAAAAGATATTTCAAGGCCAGAGGAAAACCTGCGCCGCTTGGTATTGAAAATGGGTGAAAGCCGGATTCAATTTTTTCAGGGTCAGGAGCAGCAAGCCAGCCCCTCCAAAAGCTGGATGGAACACATCGCGCTCGAGCTGGACGATTTTGACGGGGTGATTCACACCTTGAAAACGACGGCAACACCCTTTTCTCGAGAACCCACCCTCTCCCCGTCTGGGCGGCGTATGGCCTTTGTACTGGACCCAGAAGGGCGACAGGTTGAACTGCTCGAGGGGTATGGGGTTTGATACTCTCGAGGGTGTGGGGATTACGGGGGATGTGTAGTAAACCGACAACCGAAGACCGCACTTGTCCAGACGACTCAGAGTGGGTAGGCTAAGGTCACTTCACTCGAGGACCCAAATCCATGACCCAGAACTCCCTTTCCGAACCCTCGAGCATGTTCCATTCCCGCGTTTCAAACGAGGATTTACGCGGCAAGTCGGCCCAACTCATTTCACACGTTGAAGACGAGGGTACGGCGGTTTTTGAAACCCCGCTCGAGAGGTTGCGCGAACACGCCATCACCCCAACCGAACTGGTCTTTATGCGAAACAGCTACGCCATTCCCCCGCTCACGGACTTGCTGGAGGATGTTCTGGGCGTGATTGGCCGGGTAGATTTTCCACTGATGCTCGAGATTTCTCAGTTGCGTCAGGACGTAACCCTCGAGACGGTGATGCAATGCGCGGGCAATGGGCGGGCTTTTTTCCGCGATGCCCAGACCCTTTGCGGCTCGAAGTGGGAGCGCGGCGGGGTAGCCAACGTGCAGTTTTCTGGCGTGTGGCTGCGCGATGTGTTGAGCCGGGATAACATCAAACCCGAGGCCCAGTTTCTGACCGCCAGAGGACACGACAGCGATGGCAACACATTTTACGAAAAAAGCGTACCGCTCGAGGACGCGCTGGCCTATGGTTTCCTAGCCAGGGGGATGAATGGGGAAGCGCTGAGCCGCACCCACGGCGGTCCCTTGCGGCTGATTATGCCGGGTTACTTCGCTACGGTGAACGTGAAGTGGCTCTCGAGCCTGATTTTGAGCGAGTTTGAAAGTGAAAACGAGGCCCAGCAGGGGCGCTACCGCACCCCAGACGGCGGCGCGTGCTGGCGAATGCCGCTCAAAAGCGTGGTGTGGTCTCCGCTCGAGGGTGAAACCTTAACCAGAAAGGTTGTGCTGTCTGGCGCGGCCTGGAACGATGGCTCGAGTGCGATTGAGCGGGTAGACATCTCCCTGGACCGGGGAGAGCATTGGCTGGAAACGGTGCTCGAGCGCTTCTCAGAGCGCCCCGCCCCAGACTGGCCCCCACTGGACTCCGAAAGCGAGCGCTTCGCCTGGATTCGCTGGAGCCTGAATCTGGGCCTGAAACCTGGACAGTACGAAGTGTGGTCCAGAGCCACCGACGCGGCGGGGAATGTTCAACTGCTCGAGGGTGACGAGCACTGGAACCCGGATGGGTACGAGTGGAGTGGGGTGGATAGGGTTTGTTTTACGGTGGGTTGAGTTGAGTTGGGTTTTCAGTGGTCAGTTATCAGTCAGATGCTGCGCTCGAGGGGTAATACTCATGACTTGCAGGGATGTATAAGGGGTAAAAAGACAGTCTGGATCGTGCTTTTCTATTGAGCA
>JACMOA010000286.1 GCA_014378225.1 Deinococcales bacterium
GGCGCTCGAGAATGCTCAGCTTTACCAGTCGGCCCGCAGGGGCGCACGGTTTGAGCGGCTCAGGGCGCACATTTCCAGCACCGTCACCGCCAGCCGCAGTGTGCGCGAGTTCTGTGAAAAACTGCTCGAGGAGATTTCAAACGCGTTTGGTTATCACTATCTGTACATCAATCTGCTCGAGCAGGGCTATCTGCACTGTCAGGCCAGCTTGGGCTATCAGCAGGTAATCACTGGATTACCGCTCTCACACGGGGTGGGAGGTCGGGTGGCCCGCAACGGCGTGGGCGAGTGGGTGGCTGACGCGGCGCAGGACCCGGACTGGATACAGGCGGACTTGCATCTTAACCAGCAGGTGTGCGTACCGCTTAAAGCGCGGGGGCAGGTGCTGGGCATTTTAGGGGTTGAGTCTGACGCCGAGGCTCCGCTGAGCCAGTCTGACCTGGGGCAGCTCGAGGCCATCTCTCAGGCGGTCTCCTTTGCACTCGAGAACGTTTTACTGGTGGAAGCCCTGGAAAAGCGTACTCGCGAACTCGAGAAGGCCCACCGGGAAGCGGATTACGCTGCTACTCACGATGTACTGACCCGGCTACCCAACCGACGGGCCTTTGAACGCGATGCCCGCAAAAGCCTGCAACAGGCGCTCGAGGAGGAGGGAAAGTTTACCCTGGCCGTGATTGACCTTTCTGGTTTTAAGGCGGTCAATGACCGGGTGGGACACAGCGCCGGAGACCACGCGCTACGGCGTATCGCGCACGTTTTGGCCTCGAGCTGTCCTAACGCTTACCGGGTGGGTGGAGACGAATTTTTATTGTTGCTCGAGATGAACACTTCTAGGGCCATAGAAGTGTCCGAATATATCGTGCAGCGCATTGGAGCGCTCGAGTTCGATAAAGGACTGCGGATTCTGGCTAACATCGGGCTGGCCGAATTTCCGCGTGAGGCCCACAGTCTGGACGCGCTGCAAACCCTGGCCGACCACCGCATGTACACCGCCAAACGGCTGAACCGCGCCCTGCTGCTGCCTCACGAACTCGAGAACCTACCTGCCCCACAGCGCCGTCAATCAGACCGTGCGGGGTTCCATGACCCCAAAGCGCCTGAAAACCCCGAAGACGCAGGTTCCTGATACGCGCTCGAGCAGTACAGATTTGTGTGTGCTGAGCGCTTCCTGCCTGACCTTCGCTCGAGGGGTTGACCTACACTGGAGCGGGTGTTGTGCTCTACGCCTCACTGGGGGCTAAAGTGTGATATACCTTGATTACAACATCGTTTTCCCAATCGATTCTGATTTGTTTGGAATCTAAACCATTCGTGTGAACGTGCTTGAGGAGGCTGCGCTATGCCGCAACGTGTTTTAGGAATGATTTTGGCCGGAGGTCAGGGAACTCGCCTGTCTCCACTAACCTCCAAGCGCAGTAAGCCCGCTGTACCGTTTGGTTCCAAGTATCGCATCATTGATTTTGCACTCAACAACTTTATGAATTCTGACATTTTCGGGGTGTACGTGCTGATTCAGTACAAAGCGCAAAGCCTGACAGAGCACATTCAGCGGGGCTGGCGCTTCGGTACGTTCCTTTCAGATTATTTTATTACTCTGGTTCCGGCCCAGATGTACCGCTACGAGGAACTGGGTCCGGTGTGGTATCGCGGCACCAGTGACGCGGTCTACCAGAATATGCACTTGATTGACAACTTTGACGCCGATTATGTGGCGGTGTTTTCCGGCGACCACATTTACAAAATGAACGTACGCCACATGCTTGAGCAGCACATAGATAACCGCGCCGACGTGACCATCGCAGCCTACCCTATGCCGGTAGGCGAAGCGAGCCGTTTCGGGGTGATGCAAGTAGATGAGCGCATGGTTGTCACCGGGTTTCAGGAAAAGCCTAAAGACCCCCAGCCGATGCCGCACAACCCGCTCATGGCGCTGACCAGCATGGGCAACTATATCTTCTCGAGAAAGGCGCTGGACGAACTCCTCTACAGCACCAATCAGGACGAAGGTGCTTACGACTTCGGTCAGCACGTTCTGCCCAAAGCGCTGCGCGACGGCTATAAAATCTGTGCCTACGACTTTCACAAAAATCCCATTCCTGGACAGGAAGGCGACAACACTTACTGGCGTGACGTGGGAACCCTGGACGCCTATTACGAGGCTAACATGGACTTGGTGGCGGTCAAGCCCGAGTTTGACCTGTATAACCCCGAGTGGCCGCTGCGAACTGCTACCGAGTTCAGTTCACCAGACAAGTTTGTGCATGAATCTGGCGACCGCACTGGGCAAGCCTTTAACACCATCATGGCGGGTGGGGTCATCATTTCGGGCGGAACCGTGCGCGACAGTGTGCTCTCGAGGAGGGTGCGGGTCAACAGTTACTCGAGCGTGCAGCGTTCGGTTATTCTGGATGGCTGCGAAATCGGGCGGCATAGCGTGATTCGGGGCGCAATTATAGACAAAAATGTGCGGGTTCCACCCGGAACTCAAATTGGCGTAGATTTAGAGCAGGACCGCGCAAGAGGGTTTACCATTACGGATAATGGGATTGTGGTGGTTCCGAAGTCTTACACGTTTTGAGTTGTGAGTTTTGCGCCTCTGGCGGGTAATTAGTGATTCGTAGTTGGACAGTTTGATTTTGGGCGTTCGAGAACCATCCAAGAACCAGGAACTCGCGACTTGGCCCGTAAGGTGCCGTTCAAGTCAAGATAGCCAGAGGCGTTTTGTATTCCCGCCCGAGCGCCCAACCGGGGGTAGTCCTTGTGGCTACCCGTTTTTTGTTGCGTCGCCGACAACACCTTTTGCCGTCTGTAGGTTTGGTGTCCAGATTCCCTGTAACCTATCCCCATGATTTACGCCTTCAGTGGACACCGTTTTCTGGTCGAGGAAGCCGCTCGAGCGCAACTTAAAACCCTGGGTCTGTCCCCTCGAGATGTTCCACGACTGGGCGGTGAGGATTTGACGGTTCCTGCGCTCGAGGCGCAGCTTCAGGGTGGACTTTTTGGACCTGCCTCGGTGATGGTGGATTTGGAGGGACAGAAAGCCTGGAAAGAACTGGTGGATACCCTGGCTCGAGCGGACGCAACCATGGTGGTTCTGGACCCACTGGGAGCGGCTACTCGAGTGAAGGTGTACGAAAAACACGGCACGCACACTGCACTTCCGGCTCCCAGTAAAACTGGAGATGTGGCGGGCTGGGTCACGGCCAGGGCCAAGAAACACGGCCTCACCCTCGAGCGTGACGCGTCCCTGCGTCTGGCTGAAATTTTTGGCGACGACCTCGCTTCCATCGTGAGCGAACTCAACAAGCTCGAGCTGGTGGATTCCAAAAAAGTTAATGTGCAGGACATTGAAAACTATGTAAATCTCAAGCCCCCCGGTGACAGTTTTGCACTGCTCGAGGCCGCCACACACGGACGGGCGCGGGAAGCGCTTTTGCAGCTCGAGCGACTGCTGAGCAGCGGTGAGGACCCTTTCAAAATGATGGGTGCGGTAGTGTGGCAATACAACCTGATTGCCCGCTGCGTAGCCCTGCGGCAGCAAAACCCGGCGGTCAATGAAAACGCGGCGGCTCAGGCATTTGGGGTTAAACCTTACCCCGCTAAAAAAGCGCTCGAGGTGGCCCGCAAGCTGGACGAAGGCCGGGTTCACTCGAGTTTGAAACGCATTCTCCAGGCCGATTTCGATATGAAACGTGGCTTTGATTCAGTGAATGTGCTTGAGCGCATGGTCCTCGAGTTGAGCGGAAGTGCGTGATAGTGAATAACCTTTGTCCTTGCCTTTTCTGATGTTTGACTTTTGACGTTTTCTAACTACTCAAAACTCTGAACGCACCTCTCGAGCAGTCTGGAGTATGCTCGAGGGCATCTACAAAATGAGGAGGAC
>JACMOA010000287.1 GCA_014378225.1 Deinococcales bacterium
GGGGGATATCCTCGAAAGCGTAGCGCTCGAGAGAAGGGGGTCACGCCACTCGAGCGCTACCAAATCCCCAAACCTCAAAGCTCATTACTCATTGCTCAAACCCTACGGCTCAAAACTATCCTGAAAAGCATACCTATCCCCACGCACCCAGTAATTGATGTACGCCACCCTTTTGACGCCGCTATAAGAGGTGCGCCGAATCAAAAACGCCGCCGTCCCCAGTGGAACCTGCAACAAGTCGGCTTCCTCCTGTCGCAAATTCACCGCCTCGAGCGACTGTTCTACCCGCGTCATGCTGATGCCCAGCTTTTCGACCATCACCTCGTGAATGCTCTCCACCGCTAGATTGTGCTCGAGCAGGCCCTGAGCCATCTCCGCGTTGATGTAGCGCTTTTCAATCACTAGTGGCTCGTCTCCGGCACAACGAACCCGGTGAATGAAGATGACCCCATCGCCCACTGGAATCTGCATCACAATGCCCATTTCTGGGGTAGCGTCCACGATTCTGGCCTGAAGCACTCGAGTGCTGGTTTCCGCACCTCGCGCCCACTCTTTGAACGGACGAACCCGGAACACACCCTGACGGAAGCGCTTTCCGGTGGGAAAAGTTCCCGCGCCCTGAATGCGGTACACGTAACCCTCACGCTCGAGTTCATCAATGGCTCGCCTTGCGGTCATGCGCGAAACCTCGAACTCTTTGGCCAACTGAGGCTCTGAGGGAAGAGGTAAACCTTCAGGGTAATGGCTCGAGAGCAATCTTTCCTTGAGCGTGGATTTAATCAGCGGGTACTTCGCCATTCTCTTTACTCCAGTCTCCCCAGGCTCGAGAGGTTCGAGTGGGAAAGTCGTCGGTTTGATAGTTCAAGGAACATCCTGGAATGCATGGCTCGAGTGGGTTTGCGCGAGCCAGATTACCTTCTCAGGAGTTTGCTGGAATGCCAGGATTGAATCGAAAGACCAATCGCCTATACAACCACTTAAGAAAATCTACATTTATCCTCAGGGCTTGTCAAATTTTTGTCAGCACGGAAGTGGAAATGAGCAAATCACTGCTGTAAAGATTACTTTTTTTGTCAACTGTTATCTAGGGTTCGTCTTTTCAGAGCGGTCACGGCTCGAGTGATTCAGCATCTTGACCCATTAGGTCGGGAGCTTGGTGCAGGTCTCGAGCGTGTGGGATGGGTTTACGCTCGAGCAGGATTCCTTTGCGTTTATCTTTGAAAAGCCTGTGCTATAGTCGGCCCACACTAACAAGACAGGCAAAACCACCGCTTTTGCTCTTTGTATTCAGCTCCCTGGAGGATTTATGAAACCACGCACGCTCAAACGGTTCACCACGCTCTTAACCCTGGTCACCCTGACCCTCTCAAGCGCCCAGGCCGCCACCACCCTCACGATATTCATGGGGTCGCAACAGCGCCCAGAAATCTTCAACCCACTGTTTGCCAAGTTCGAGAAAGCCAATCCAGACATCAAAATCAAGCTCGAGACTGGTGGAGCCACCAGTGAGGCCCAGAACCAGTACCTCACCACCGTGCTGGCTGCCAAAGACTCGAGCCTGGATATCTTTCTGGTGGACATCGTGCGCCCCGCAACCTTTGCCGCCGCGCAGTGGGCCGAGCCGCTGGACGGGTATTTCAAAAGTGCTGCCGACAAAAAAGGCTTTCTGGACGGCTTTCTAGCCGGACCCATTGGCGGCGGAACTGTGGGCGGCAAACTGTACAGCCTGCCCGCCTTCACCGATTCTCAGTTCCTGTATTACCGCAAGGATTTGCTCGAGAAGTACGGCGCGAAAGTACCCAAAACCTGGGATGAACTGGTAGCTACCGCGCAGAAAATTACTAAAGCCGAGGGTGGAGACCTGCAAGGGTTCAACTTTCAGGCCGCGCCCATTGAGGGAACGGTGTGTAACTTCCTCGAGCTGTTCTGGAGCGCGGGTGGAGACATCAGCAAAGGCGTGAACACGGCGGCGGGCAAGCAGGGCCTGGGCTTTTTGGTAGACAGCATAGGCAAGTACAACATTTCGC
The DNA here is from genome assembly GCA_014378225.1 of Deinococcales bacterium. Lineage (GTDB taxonomy): Bacteria > Deinococcota > Deinococci > Deinococcales > Deinococcaceae > JACMOA01. The sequence continues at coordinate 2,028 of JACMOA010000287.1, forward strand.
CCAAGAGCATGGCCGAAAGCAAAACCGACGACTCGAGGAAGCTGTTCCAGAGCGGAAAAGCGCTGTTTGGACTGAACTGGAGTTACGCCTGGGCGCACTTTCAGGGCAAATCACCAGACCCTACTTTGGTAGCAGGCAAGGTAGGCGTGGCCAAGATTCCGGTGTTCGGCAAAAACCCCTCGAGCACCTGTACCGGCGGCTGGCAGTGGAGCATCAACGCTTTTGGCAAGCAAAAGGAAGCGGCCTTCAAACTGATTCGCTACCTCTCCTCGAGCGACTCTGGCCGGGATATGGCGGTCAATGGGTCTTACCTGCCTGCCCGTAAAGCGCTATATAACAACAGCGCGGTGCTCAAAGCCAACCCGCACTTTGCCGCACTTTACCCCGCCGTCATCAAGGCCCGTCCCCGTCCCGTCTCCGCGAATTACCCTAAAATCTCGGAGATTATTCGCACTCAGGTGAACGCAGCGGTGGGTGGGAGTAAAACCGTGGACGCCGCCCTCGAGCAGATGCAAAAAGAACTCGACGGTGTACTCAAGTAGATTCACAGCGCTCGAGCGGATTTTAGTGGGGGCAATCCCTTGTGGTTGTCTTGGCCCAACTGCGCCGTCTTGACCTGAACGGCACCTATCGGGCCAAGTCGCACCTACCGGGGCGGGCCGCTGCCCTTTTAACTCGAGCTGAGGCCAGAGCAATCGAACCAAAGAGGGCGGGTAGAAAACCCGCCCCTAAGCATTTCAGGACGTTATGGCAC
>JACMOA010000288.1 GCA_014378225.1 Deinococcales bacterium
ACAGTGCCGCTTATCCCAAGACAGTGCCGTTCTCGCCAAGACGTGCCGTTTAAACCAAGACGTGCCGTTTAAACCAAGACGTGCCGTTTAGACCAAGGCAGTGCTGCTTTGTCCAAGACAAGAACTAAAAACCCAGCCCCAAACTCACTTCTTCCGCTTAAACACCGACTTCGCCAAAGACTTCAGCACCACTCGAGCGGAATTTCTGCCACTTGCACCCATAATACCGCCGCCGGGATGGGTACTCGCTCCGGTCAGGAACAAGTTCTCGAGGCCGGGAAATTTGTATTCGCCCCCGCCAATAAAAGGGCGTGCGCCGAACATCTGGTCTATGGACATTTCCAGGTGCATCACGTTCCCGTTATATAAGCCTAAATGTTGCTCGAGCCACAGCGGGGTTTGTACCAATTCACCCACTATTGTGTCACGGGTTCCGGGAGCGTAGTGCTCGAAGGCGTTCAGGATGTTTTCCCGCGCCTCACCCGCTCGAGTATCCCAACTTCCACTCGAGAGTTTATAGGGGTAATACTGCGCCCACAGCCAGAGCACCTCGCCCCCCGGTGGGGCCAGACTTTCGTCTACCGCACTGAAACTCATGGCGATGAGTGGCGGGTCTGTGGTGGGTTCGCCGCCCAGATATTCGCCGTAAGCCTTGAGCAATTGAGCCTCGTTTTTAATCAATAGTCCCAGCCCCACCCGGCTTTCCGGCTCGAGGTGTTTTTTGTACTGTACTTTTTTGTTCAGGGCGAGGCGCAAAATCATGCCGAAACCGTTTCCGGTTCGCACCGTCCGGGCAATGTCTGGCACCCGCTCATCGGGTAGCATTTTCAGCGTCTCGAGGATGTGGGTTCCTGAAACGGTGGCCCTTGCGGTGTATTTTTCGCCGCCTAGAAGCTCTATGCCCACCACTTTTGACCCCTCGAGCAGAAAACGCTTGACGGGTGCGTTGACGTGAACCTGCGCTCCGTGCGCCTCGAGCATCCGCTTGAGGGCTTTAGTCAGGCCGCCCGACCCGCCACGCGGACGGGCCACGCCGCCGACATGGTACAGAGGGTGCCACAATAAAAACGGTGCACTCATCGGCTCGGTGGGCGGGGGGCCGCTCTGGGCCGCCATCCAACTTAACGGCGCGGAGATGCGCTCCTCCTTAAAGTACTGCTTCACCACCTCGCCGTAGGGTCGCATAATCTGGCTCAAGCGTCGCTGCCAATCTTTCTGAAATCCACTGCCATAAATCAGTTTCTGGCCCAGCTCGAGCGGACCCGGTGTGCTGAGAAAGGTTTCGTTGACCGCTTTGGCAAAGGGCAGCCAGTCGTCGTATAGCCGCTGATAGTTTGCGCCCTCACCGGGAAAAGGCCCCTCGAGCGCGTCCACAGTTTTATTCACGTCGCGCCACACAAACCACGGAGTTTCGCCGTCTGAAGCGTGAAAAAGTGGGTCTAACTCCAGATACTCGAGGCCGTAACGTTTGAGGTCGAGTTCCTCCACAATCGGGGTCATGCGAATCAATATGTGGGCGCTGCCGCCCAGGTCAAACTTGTAACCGGGAACGTGCTCTTCGGTGGCCACTGCGCCGCCCACAATGGCGCGGCGCTCGAACACGCCCACCTTGTAGCCCGCTTTGGCTGCGTAGGCGGCGCTCACCAGTGCGTTGTGTCCTGCGCCCACCACAATAACGTCGTAATCCAAAATGCTTTCTCCTTGCCCTCTCAATAATTTTGCCTTCAGCCTACTCGACAGTGGCGGGGACTTTTGCAAGCATTGCCTTAAATCAGGCGCACCGGAGCCGGGAACTTTTTTGGACGTTCAAGCTTCTAAAGAGTGAGGTAAAAAAATGAAAATACTTCTGTTGTCTTTAGCCCTGGTTGTTTCTACCGTTCTGGCTGCCCCTGACGCTACCAACAAGTCCGCAGGTTTGAACGCGCTCAAAGCCGCGCTCGAGGCCCAAATCACCATGTCGGAGTACAGCGCCAAGAACGCTGAGAGCGAAAAGGTTAGAGTTTTTGCCGCTCGAGTGAACACGGAGTACACCGCGTTTGCCGCCGACCTCGAGAAAATTGCTCCGGGTGAAGCCGTTCAAAAGGTCAAAAAGGGTGGCAAGGAAAACAAATATCAGCTTGTCCTCAAACAACTGCTCGAGACGGGTAAGGTTGAGAGCTTCACAGACCGCAAATATCTGGCGTTTTATGGCAAGCTGCACACCACCCTACTCACTCGGGTGCGCTCGAGCCTCAACACTCTGGAAAACCCCGAGGCCAAAGCCCTGCTCGAGAAGGAATTGCCCGTCCTGGAAAAACAAACCGCTGACCTTAAAGCGGTGATGATGGGCAAGAAAAAGAAATAAAAACTGGCTCGAGCGAATAGCTAGAATATCAAGCAACCCTTCAGCAAACCTTGTGTCAGAAGTTCCCGTCGAGAAAAAACAAGTTCATACGAATCTTTTAGCTCGTTACTCATCACCAAGCCGTTTACCCTGACCCCATGATTCTAGAGGCAGCATTTCTACAGGTCAAAGCGGGTCGTGAACTCGAGTTCGAGGCGGCTTTTAAAATGGCTTCTCCACTTATTGCGGCCCAAAAAGGCTACATCCAGCACAGCGTTCAGCGTTGTCTCGAGCAAACTGGGAAATACTTGCTCTTGGTGGAATGGGACACGCTCGAGGACCATACGGGGGGCTTTCGTGGCTCGAGTGAATACCTCGAGTGGAAAGCACTTTTACATCATTTTTATGACCCATTTCCAGTGGTGGAACACTTTGAACGGGTGCTTTAAAGGAGGGGTGCTCGAGAGATGGATTCCTGGAAACATAACAAACACTGAACGTCAAACACAACTCAAGTGTTCAGCGTTTGAAGTTTGACGTTTGCAAACCGCAAAGCGCTCCTCTTTCTGGCACAATACCCCAGTGTCTTCTCCTACCCGCGTCTGGTTCAACAAAGGTTTTTCGGTGCTCGAGCACATCGTTCGCCATCTGGGTGAGGGTTTTACCCCCATCGTCAGCCACTCTCAGCCAGATTCTCCCTCGCTCGAGGTGGCCCAGGAGAGTTTCCTCGAGCCAAAAGCGTTGCTAGGAGACGCCTACCTCGAGTATTGCCTGGAAAAGTGCCGTGAACACCGGGTCGAGGTGTTCGTTCCAGCAAAACTCATGGCCCCCATTTCGGACGCCAGGGAGCGGTTTGCAGCCATCGGCACTCGAGTGCTGACCGTGGCAAACGGTACAACCCTGCGCCATCTGGACCGTAAAGCTGAATTTCTCCAGGAGTTTGACACCACAATCTGTCCCATCCCAGAGTTCCGAGTGTTTCAGACGCTGGCTGAGTTTGGAAACGCCATTCTCGAGCTGCAAGAACCAAACTTCTCAGAAAAGCTGTGTTTCAAGCCCTCGAGAGGAATCTATGGACACGGCTTTCGGGTGCTTACCGCTCGAGATAGCCTGAAAACCCTGCTCTCCGGCGACACAATCAAGATGAGTTATGACCACGCTCGAGCCTTGTTCTCGAGTGCAAGCGCAGATTCTGGCAGGTTTGAACCCATGCTGCTGATGCATTTTTGCGAAGGGGTAGAGCGCTCGATTGACGCGCTGGCGTACCGGGGAAAACTCGTGCAGGCGGTGGTGCGGCGCAAGGACGGCGAAGGGGTTCAACTGCTCGAGCACAGTGATTCAGCGCTCGAGATTGCTGGAAAACTGGCTCAAAAGTACAACCTGAGCGGTGTATTCAATTTTCAGCTCAAAGAAAAAGACGGCGTGCCGCAAATGCTGGAAATCAACGCCCGTCCATCTGGGGGACTGTATCAAGCGATGATGGCCCCCGGTTTCAACCCTATGCGTTACAACCTGTTGTTACACCTGGGGTTGGCTCGAGTGAAAGAAGTTCCAACTCCAAGAGTGGGGATGCGGGTGGCGGTGCGCTCGAGTGCGGTGGCGCTCGAGGAGCGTGTTCCAGAGCCTGTTTTTTAGGAATCGCTTAGAGCTTTGCAAGCCTGTGTAGCAATTTTGAGTGGCGCTTGACCGATTGCTTAATTTCCAGACGAATCTGCTCGTCGGACTTCTCGGTGTAGGGTTCTTCGAGGTAGTGCTCTGACGTGCTCGGTTCGGCGCTTTTCACTGTGGGAGTTTCTTTGTGCGGTTGATTGGCTGCGGTCATGAGTAGGGACCTCCTTTCTGAAAAACTCTTCCTGAACTGCTCGAGCGCTTAATTAACGCCGTC
>JACMOA010000289.1 GCA_014378225.1 Deinococcales bacterium
GCCGCCGCCGTTGTCTCGCAAATCCAGTACCAGCTTTTTCACTCCAGCCGCCTTGAGTTTGGCAAGGCCCGCATCAATCTGCTCAAAGATTTTTTCGTTGTAGAAGGTATTAACTGCCAGATAGCCCACGTTATTAGGCAGCAGCGAGGATTCCACCGCAAAGCTTTTAATTTCCGCTCGAGTGAGAGTGAAATTGAAGGTGGTTTGACCGCGTAACATCTCGAGTTTGACCTGGGTATCTTTTTTGCCCACAATCTTGGCTCGAGTTTTGGACAGGGTGAGTTTACTGACATCTACACCGTCAATTTTGGTGAAGACATCGCCCACCTGAAGCCCGCCCCTTGCAGCAGGTTGATTTTTATAGACCTGCCCAATACGGGTTCCGGTCCCGTCGGCGTTGACGGTCTCGAGCAGCGCTCCAATGCCAAAAAACTGTCCACTGAGCTGCTCCTGACCCGCCTTATTCTCCTCAGGGGTGCTGTAACCCGTGAACTTGTCGTCCAATGAGGCCAGCATTCCGTTGACTGCGCCGCGCAGCAGTGTTTCGTCGTCCACTTGCTTGATATAGCGCTCTTTGATGGCTTGATACACCTGCACCAAAGACTGGGCCTCAGGGGAGTTTCCCAGGGAACCTGCATTGAGGGGAAGCAGGTTTCTGCCGCCCACCTGTGCGTAGGCCAGGGCCAGGGCGCTCGAGACCGCGAGGGTCACTAAAACAATCTTTCCGCTTTTGTTCACACCCGATATTTTAGGGCAAGGCAGTGAGTTAGGAGTGTGCTAAAGCGCAAAGTTGGGTGAGACCACACTGTGAAGCAAAGCGTGAGTCTAACTTTTCCGCTCGAGCGTTCAGGGTGAAACACGACACATATGTGCTTCTTTCGTGAAACCAGCAGGTCTCGAGCGCCTTCCCAGAATCTCACCCTCGAGCGAACACTTTAAACTCCTCGAGCGACAAGGTATTGATGACTTGCGAAGGGGTCAAACCCGCTTTTCGCGCCGCCATCACCCCGTATTTAAGGTCGTCCAGGCCGCTTACCACATGCGCGTCGGTGTTGATAGCAAAGCGTACCCGGTCCCGCCACTCGAGCGCGGTTCGCCAATCCACATCCAGCCTCCAGGGGTTAGCGTTGATTTCGATAGCCGTGTTGTGGACCGCTGCCGCCGCCATCACCGCATCAAGGTCCACATCGTAACTCGGACGGCGCAGCAGTAGCCTTCCGGTGGCGTGGCCCAGAATGGTCACCAACGGGTGCGAGACCGCCCGAACTAGGCGCTCGGTCTGGGCTTCCTTTGATAGGTTAAACAAACTGTGAACACTGGCCACCACGTAATCCAGCTCGAGCAGCACATCGTCTGGGTAGTCCAGAGAGCCGTCGGCCAGAATGTCCACCTCGGAGCCTTTGAGAATGGGAAACCCTTCAGCCCGCAGCGCGTCAATCTCGAGCATCTGAACACGCAAGCGCTCAATGCTGAGTCCACCCGCATAAAAGGCGCTCACGCTGTGGTCTCCCATGCCCAGATAAGCGTGTCCCCGCTCGAGCGCTCCCGTCACCATCTGACGCACCGTGGCAGTCCCATCCGAATACTGACTGTGAACGTGAACCATCCCGCGAATATCCTGAGCCGTAATCAGCTCATCCGCTCTGGGCAGGCTCGAGAGAAAGTCCAAACCCTTTGCTAGATGCTCACTTTCACGGTACTCGAGGGGAACGTTAGGCAGTTCGAGCGCCGTGTACAGTTCGGCTTCACTCGAGAGTTCCACATGCTCTCCTACTTTGTACAGTCCTTCAAAACTTAGCTCAAACCCTTTGAAACGCGCCTGCTCGAGCAGAAAATCGGACCAGGCGGTTCCTGAAAACAGCGCATCTGTAACAGGGCGATTCTCCGCACTCGAGAAGGCCACCTCAAAGCGCATCCGGTTTAAGGTTCCACTCCAGGCTGGATAACTTTCGCGCTCGAGCGGGGAAACCTCGTTCAGGGCGTCTTTAACTTCATCGCTCGAGCCAGTGACCACAATATTCACGTCTGACACCGTCTCGAGGCCGCGCCCCACGCTTCCGGCCACACGGGGGTGCAGATGTTTCAGGTACTCGAGCAGGATTTCTGCCGCCCCAACCCCGCTTGAGATGTGATGACGGGTGGCACTCGATAAGGCAAATTCTACGTTCTCAAGGATGGTATCTTCACTTTTTTGGCCAAAACCCTTGAGCGCCGCCACCTTTCCCGCCAGGGCCGCGCTTTTCAACTCCTCAAGCGAGGTTAATCCCGCGTCCCAGAGCGAGCGAATCTTCTTAGCCCCGATGCCCCGAACCACGAACATCTCGAGCACGCCGGGAGGCACATCTTTGGACGCCTCGAGCAGAGGGGCAAATTCTCCGGTTTTTAGGGCGTCCATCAGCGCCTGGGCCACAGGTTTACCCAATCGGGGAATCCCGATAAACTGAAGGCTCTCGAGTTCCTGTAGTTCTCTGGGGTCCTCCTCGAGCGCACGGGCCGCACTCTGGTAATTCTTGACCTTGAAAGGATTTTCTCCAATCAACTCGAGCACTTCGGCGGTGCGCTCGAGTAAGTTGACCAGTGATTTCTTGTCCATATGGTCCAGATGCTATCAGACATCAGACGACAGAAAAGGCTGTTGCTCTAGCTCTGATTTCTTTCGTCTGATGTCTGAACTTGCTCTCATACAGAATCCGAAAAATCTTGTATGTTTCAAGATTTTTTCGAGGCGAGCAGGCCCGATAGCAGC
>JACMOA010000290.1 GCA_014378225.1 Deinococcales bacterium
CTTACTAAAGATTTTCCCAGACCAGATTCAAAAGCTTGTTGGGCCTCGAGCAGCAAGCTGCGAGCGCCGATGACATCAGCGCTCGAGGCGGCTGTCAGGGCGCGAACCAGCGGCGGATACACCTTGTCGGCGCTCGAGAGGGGCGACGCTGGAGTGACGGGAGTTTGCGACGTGGGAGGAGTCCCCGTTGTAGGCGTCCCCGTTGTAGGCGTCTCTGGGGTCTCGGGAACCACCACTGGGGTTTGCGGCACGGTAGCGGTGCTGGGGTTAGGTGCCGCGCTCGAGTTGAGCGAACCGACCATTGCGGTGCTGCTCGAGCGCAAATCTGCTTTCTGGCTGTTGAAGGCGGCGCGGTTATTGCGGGTCAGCTCACCCAGGGCGGTGTTGAAAGCACCTGTGCTCAAGTTGGCCGCTTCCGGCGAACCCTGCACACTCATAAACCAACTGCTAGCTCCGGCCATGCCCAGATAAGCCCGGTTTTTGTCCGACGAATTGGCTGCGTCCAGCGAAGCTGCCATCTTTTGCGCTGCGAAGCGCTGCACAATCTTGCGGGTTCCTTCAGCGTCTCCAGCGGCCACAAAAGCTCGCAATCGGTTGCGGCCCGTGGCGTCCAAGCCGAGGTCAGTGGCCAACGTAATGGCCAAGCGGGGAGCCAAAGCACTGCGCTCTTCGGTCGCGTCTAACAGTTCGTCCTGAAGGGCGCGGCGCAGCAGTCCTCGCACCAATCCTACCTGGGCAGCCAAGTCGGCGCTCGAGCGGGTGACAGCCTGACGCGCCCTTGAGAGCACGGTGCTGACCCCCTGAGCCAACACCGGAGACCCTACTTCTGAAGCAAACTTCCGGTATAGGTTACTGGCTTCCTCCAGACGGTCCAGACTGACCCCTGGATTCCCAGCCTGAACCTTTACTGCACTGTCCAACGCCGAGACCAACTTGGCGTATCCCTCGAGCGTGGCTTGCTGGGCCAGAGCACTCGAGGACAGAGCCATCGTGCTCAGCACCGTCAAGAGCAACACCTTGATATGGTTTTGGGTCATAATTCCTCCTTGAGCGCAATAATTTCAGACAACAGTCGGGCGATGTTGGTGTTGGAGGCCGCCAGAATGCTGAGCAGAACTTGGTCGTCCAGCGGAGATACCAGAATAAAATTCTCTCCCAGGTCGGCGTAAAAAAGGCCCGGAGCTACCCCACCGTCCGCAGGCTGAGCAGCGTGGGCCACAGCCCCCGCGAGCCGAGCGGGTTCAACCCGATTGACTCGAGCGTGCAACACCTCGCCAGAGCGCAGGGAAAGCATCACCTCACTGACCCCATTCTCAAGGGCGATACGGCTTAAAATAGCGTCCTGACGCTTGTACTCGCGCAGGGCGGGTTTTGGCTCAAGCGGGACATTCAGACTGTTCATACCCGCCAAATCCACCGCCTCAAACTCGAACAGGTCCTCGGCGTCTCCAAACAGGTCCGCGTCAAACTCGGAATCAAACTCGGACGTCTCCTTACCAAGCGTGCCGTCCCCTTCTTCGCCCACCAGCACCAGCTCGGACTCCGCTGGCTCTGTATGGCGGCTCTCGGGGTTCCGGTCAAGGGGTTCAGGCAGGTTAAGTTCCCCAGAGGTCGCTTGAATTCTATGGGGCTGAGGATTGGAAGGCGGGAATTTTGAAGAGCTTAGCATCGGAACAGCAAGATTTTCATCGGTAGACATCTCGGCTTCACCCTCTTTGCGAGTGGCAGAATTGGGGGATGGTTTGGACTGGGCAGCGGATACGTTGAATGCGGCGGGGGCCAGGGAAGCGTTCAGGGGGTTTGGCAAAGTGGTCAAGGTCGGAGGCGAAAGAAAATCCAGACCTGTGGCGTTTGGGTTAGGCGAGGATACGCCTACAAGCCGTAGCTCAAGGTCTGGCTCGAGGTCTGAGGGTGAGCGTGACAGCTCGAGGACAGGCATACCCCCACTAGAATCAGCTTCCGGCGGACCTTCCGCTCGAGCCGGAGATTGGCCCAAAAGAGTCTGACTCTGGGGGGTCTGGCCATTTCGAGTCTCGACTTCCCAGGGGCTGAGGTCCACCGCTTCAGCATCCGGTTCGTCCCAATCTTCGGAGTCCTCGGCTCCCGTCACGGGCTGAGCCAGGGTTTTTTCCAAGTTTCGCAGCAAGCGCTTGATTTCGCCTTTCGCCTTCACCACTGGAATAATTTTTTGCAGACGTTTAAAGATACCCTTACGCAGCAGTTCCTGCATCTCGAGCGCGGTTACACGGTCTGGATTGCTGCCAATGTCCCGCAGCGCCTCCTTGACCAAGTTTTCGGCGGCCCGCCTCGAGATGAGGTCGGCAAAAGCATCGCATACCATGTTGTAGACCAGATTCGCCATTGTTTACCCTGTCCAGTGTACCCGAATCATAAGCAAAAACTAAAAATTCTCACGAGAGAAATTCGACACCCTACTTTGTCTGGGTTAAAAAGCGCTCAAACACAGCTTTGAGCGTTTTCTCCAAGTTGACACCTGCCTTTATAATTCTACTCTTGGGCATAGGTACTGGGGCTGTCAAGCCTAAAAATGCTCAAGGAACGCCTTAAACGTTTGAGGGCAGCGCCACCGCACGCAGTCTGAAGGCTCGAGGAACCCCTTCCACAATGAGGAGCACCAGCACCGTGTAGCGGATAAAAGCTCCGATTCCACTGCGCTTGAACTCGGTTGGGAGGACGGCGCTCGAGGCCAGATAAAGCGCCACCGCCACGGCCAGACCCAGACCCGCATAGAGCAGGCGTAGAGGCCAGCTTTGGGGTGGCTCGAAATCTGCTCTGGCCAGCCAGAACCCAGCCCCAAGGCCCAGACTGCGGCCCCATTCTTCATCCACAAAGACGCTGCCCACGCCCAAGAGCGCGGCAGGAAGCCAGCGAGACACGCTCGAGAAAGATTCTCGGTTCAGGCGCTCGAGCGCGGGAGAAAGGTACGCCCCCAGTAGGGCCAGCAGCACACCCAGCAAGAAGCCCACCAAAACGTCGGATAAATAGTGAACCCCCAGAATCACTCTCGAGAAGCCGACTATTAAGGTGAGTACGATAGCAACCGCCCACAGTACGCTCGAGCGCTTTTGCAGCGCCATCAGCACCCAAAGCGTAGCCGTAACCATCGCGTGACCACTGGGAAAAGCAAAGCCCCCAGCGGTTTTCTGGGCAGCCTCAGAGGCGATGGCAGGATTTTGCACAAAAGGGCGCGGCTCTCTTACACTGTCCTTGAGCACGGTGTTCAAAAAAGCACTGAGCGCAAAAAATAGGCCCAGGGTGCGGGCTTCTCTGGGGCTACCCAACCAGAAGTAGAGCACCAACGTGGCAATATAAGCCAGGTCTGACCCCAGGTTGGTGATGAGCAACCACGGCTGACCCGGAGCAACTCCGAAGATGCTTTGAACAGCGTTTATGGTTTCCATATGAGCACAGCATAAAGGTTGGAGTGCGCTCGAGGGTAAGAGAGTGCAGGGATACGGAGAAAGGAGTTAATAACTAGGTTGCTCCTTTCTTGCCCTATCTCCCCTGCTCCACATCTTCTCAAACAATCTTTCCAAACGACCTCCCCAAACCCACCCCTACCCTTAAGCCCCTCGAGTCCCTTAGAATCTCTTCATGCCCCCGCTCGAGCCACCCGCCAAAGCCCCTTTTAGTGGTTCTTATGCACCGCAAGACGTGACTTTTCTGCTCAAGCTGCTCGAGCTGAAACCCACACCTGTGCGGGAAAAAGAACGTTTGATTCAGTCTGGGGCCAAGCACTATTCTGAGATGCTCTCGAGTGAAAGCGCACCCTCGAGCGAGTACCTCGAGCTGTTTTACGCCGCCCTCGAGCGCAACGGTCAAAAACTGGCCCTGGACCTGCACCGTCTGGCGAGTTTGATTGAGCGAGAACGCGATGGAGACATCACCCTGATTTCTTTGGCCAGAGGGGGAACCCCCATCGGCATACTGCTCAAGCGAGAACTCGAGCGGCGCAGCGTAGGGACAGGACGAAAAGTGGGGCACTTTTCCGTCTCCATCATCCGGGACCGGGGCATAGATGACCATGCGCTGACCTATCTGCTCGAGCATGGTTTTCATGAAAAAACCTGGACCTTCATAGATGGCTGGAGCGCCAAAGGAACCATTGGACGTGAACTCGGCTCGAGCCTGGAGAAATTTAATGCGCTGCACGGCAGAAGTGCCAAACCCGAACTCTTCGTGGTTTCAGACTTGTTTGGAAGCGCGGCGTTTTCAGCCTCGAGCCAGGATTATCTGATTCCTTCGAGCTTGCTGGGTGCCACGGTTTCGGGCTTAATCAGCCGTAGCGTGTTGAACGAACAGATTGGGGCAGGAGATTTTCACGGTTGTGTGCAGCTCGAACACCTCAGGGCAAGCGACCTTTCACAGTTTTTTGTGGACCGAGTTTGGGAACTTATGAAATCGCTCGAGCCAGTTCAACCCTTTTCCAAAACGGCTTCCATTCCACCTGCTCGAGATTTTCTGCACACTTTGGCTCTCGAGCGAGGCTTGCCCTTCAACCATCTCAAACCGGGTATTGGAGAAAGCACCCGCGCCTTGCTACGCCGCGTTCCCGACACCCTGATGCTGAGGGAACCCGGAAACCCCGAAGTGGCTCACCTCGTACATCTGGCTCAGGAGAAGGGCGTAACGCTCGAGACAGTCCCGAATTTGCCCTGTCTTGCTCTCGCCTTGATTGCACAGTTAGAAACCTCGGAAGCCTGATTTGGTCAGGGTGCGTTTTAAGTTTGGGCGGTCTGGTTTTTAAAATTCGCTTTCTCGAGGCGATTCTCGAGAAACGCGCTTCCGTTTTTGACCCGTGGAGTTTCTATGAACCTTTTTGAGCCACCCCCCTTCGATTACACGTCCGACTACAGCGCTCAGCAGCTCTACGCGCCACTCAAATCTCGCTCGAGCGCTCCTCACCTGACCCACCTTCATCTGGGCGCGTCCCTCTACGTGCCGTGCAACCACCCTCATCTGGTGGAAATCGCCAGGGGTGACAAATTAAGTGAGGTGCGTTCCCTGATTTTTTGCCTTGAAGATTCGATTGAAGAATCTCAGCTCGAGGCCGCACTGCACAACCTAGAGCGCACCCTGAAGACCCTCGAGCCGAGGACGGGCTGCTTGCGCTTTGTGCGGGTCCGAAACCCCGAAGTCCTGCGCTGGGTGCTGGGCATGGAAGGCGTAGATTTGCTGGACGGCTTTGTGCTGCCCAAAATTTCCACCCTGACTCTGGGCAGCTATCTGCTAGCACTGCCGGAACACAGCGGCTTCTGGCTCATGCCCACGCTCGAGACGCGAGACGTGTTCGAGGAAAGCCGAATGCTGGAGTTGCGCGGAGCGCTCGAGGGAGTTAAACATCAGGTGCTGAGCCTGAGAATTGGCGGCAACGATTTGCTCAATTTATTGGGTTTACGTAGATTACGTGGAAAAACACTGTACCAGACACCGCTCTCGAGCGTAGTGTCCAAACTGGTCAGCATTTTCAAGCCGCACGGCTACAACCTGTCCAGTCCGGTGTACGACATCGCGCACGACCCGGAGACCCTGACCCTCGAGACTAGACTGGACCTCGAGCACGGCTTGTTTGGCAAAACCGCCATTCACCCCAGTCAGATTGCACCCATCGAAGCAGAGTACCGGGTAAACCCGCTCGAGCTAAGAGTAGCCGAAGCCACCCTCAAAGAAGGCGCACCCGCCGTTTTTCTGCTCGAAAACCATATGTGCGAGGTGGCAACCCACAAAAACTGGGCGCTCGAGATGTGCTCGAGGGCGGAGATTTATGGGGTGAAGGGGTAGGCTTCGCTCGAAGGTGAGCTTTGCTCACCTTCAGTTGTCTTGGCGGAAGCAGCATCTAGCGGGCCTCACCGCCAGGTCGCGGGTTCTTGGTTTCTGGTAATTGGATGGTTTGATTTCGGGCGCTCGAGAATAAATCATTCAATTACTGGTTACTTATGACCCACCGGAGGCGCAAAACCGATAACGGACGACTTTCTCACTTTATCAACCCTCGAGCGCGGGCGTGCTGCACGGCTGCGGCTGTGTCCGGGACCATCACCATCTGGACACCCACCCCGGCCAGCTCGAGCGCGATTTTGTCCACCTGTTCGGCGCGGCGGCGGTTTCTCGAGCGCACCACCCGGATGTATATGGCGCGGATGCGGCCCCGATGTTGCACGCTGAGTGCAACCTCGCGGTAGATATCAGGGTCTTTTTCGCCGCTATCCCCAATCAGCACAAAGTCCAAACCGGGGTGGGTATCCAGAATGTGAAAAATGGTCTCGAGCTTGTGCGGCCCATGACCTGCCCGCAGGGTCTTCATACTCCAGTCTCGCAAGAAAAGCGTTCCCAGGGGAATGTCATTGAGGCGCAAAAAGTCTGTCAGCAGGTCATACAGGTTCCACGGACTCGAGGACACATAAAAGATGGGATTGTGCGACCCCGGCTTACACCCCTCCACCAGAGCGCGGTAAAACTCAGCCACACCCTCAAAAGGCAGGCGGTTGTGTGCATTTCTAAACAACACCGCAAAAATCATCTGCATTCGCAGGGCCACGTTGGTGGAGAGTACGGTGTCGTCAATATCCGAAATCACTCCATATTCAGGCTGTTGCACGACCCAGACCTGGCCCTCGGTGGTCACTAGCTCGGTGGTCAATGGCTCGAGCAGCTCTAGGTGCACGTTTACCCACCCCTCGAGCAGCAAGGGTGAACTCTGCACAAAGGTCAGCTCGAAAAAGCCTTCATCGTCGGTGGTGGCCTCGAGCGTAACCCCCGCACAGGTGGCCCGTATCCTCGCGCCCTCCACTTCCTCACTACGAAAGCGCCGCCAGGTGTTGCGAAAATTGAGCCATGCGCTGTCCAGCGGCGTAGGCGCAATGGTCATTTTATTGACCATCACCCGGCCCCGCAAGCGCTGAACTTCGGGGGTACCGTGACCGTTGTAAGCGGCAATCATCAGCGGTGCTTCCGATTTTGAGCGGCGATACAGCCGCCCTAAAACCGCGTCTAAAATGTTTCTAAATCCTGTCGGTTCCATCATTGTGCGCTCTTATCTTACTCGAGCGCTCCCCCTTGAGCACAAATAAGGTCGAGCAAAAAGCGCTTCACACTTTAGAGTTTTGTGGATTTTAACTCTCGAGCACAGGATTGAGCGGTTAAAGCGTGAGGTATTTAACACATTCTCATCATCACCCACATTCCACCCCTGACGTGTTATAGTGGCTTTCATGATTGAACC
>JACMOA010000291.1 GCA_014378225.1 Deinococcales bacterium
ATAAACAAAGTGTGGTCTACTAGAGGCGCACCTTCATACTTTGTGTCAGGCCGTCAGCGGTTTACACACAAACAGCCATCCCACTCTCACCTTTGACTTACTACACAACTATTCCTTCCAATTGAAAAGGTCTTGACCCGCCCTCGAGCGACCTGCTACAATCCCACCATGTTCACCCCCTCGAGCGCCCTGCTACTATCCAACCTGGGGTGAGGCTGTCTCGAGCTTAATACAGACCTTCGGCCCCCTGAGTTTCCGCTCGGGGGGTTTTTCTTATAGCTCACCTCTCGAGTTCATGTCTAAAGTTTCTGGCTCGAGCATCCCCACCAATCGTTAAACTGGAGGCATCAGGGGAAAGAATCTGTTTGAAAAGGTGTGGGAAAGTCACGCCGTCCGAGTTCTCGAGAGTGGGCAAACCCAGCTCTTTATTGACGTTCACCTGGTTCACGAGGTCACGAGTCCACAGGCGTTCGGGATGCTGCGGGATTTGGGCCTGAAGGTACGCTTTCCAGACCGCACGTTTGCCACCGTGGACCACATCGTGCCCACCCATAGCCTGCTCGAGCCGTTTGAGGACCCGCAGGCCGCCGCTATGATTGCGGCGCTGCGAAATAATGTGCTCGAGCACGGAATTAAAATGTTTGACCTGGACAGCGGACAGCAGGGTATTGTGCATGTGGTGGGGCCAGAAGAAGGCATCACCCAGCCGGGTATGACCATCGCATGCGGCGACAGCCACACCGCCACACACGGCGCGTTTGGGGCTATCGCCTTTGGCATTGGAACCACCCAGGTTAGGGACGCACTGGCTACCCAGACTCTGGCCCTGAGCAAGCTCAAGGTGCGGCGCATTAATGTGAACGGCAGCTTGCAGCCCGGAGTGTACGCCAAAGACGTGATTTTGCACATCATCCGCACCCTGGGCGTGGGTGGCGGCACCGGATACGCCTACGAATACGGCGGCAGCGTGTTCGATGGCTTCACGATGGAAGAGCGCATGACGGTGTGCAACATGTCCATCGAGGGTGGGGCGCGGTGTGGTTACGTGAACCCAGACCAGACCACCTTTGACTTTATTGAAGGGCGGCCCTACGCGCCCAAAGGACTCGAGTGGGAAGCCGCCATCACACGCTGGAAGAATACCGCCTCGGATGCAGACGCCGTTTATGACGATGTGGTCAATATAGACGGCTCGAGCATTCAACCCACCGTCACCTGGGGCATCAACCCCGGTCAGGGCATTGGAATTGGGGAAAACATTCCCGCACTGGCTGATGTTTCGGACAAAGAGCATGGAACCTGGCTCGAGGCGCTCGAGTACATGAAATTTGAGGCTGGAACCCGGCTCGAGGGAACTCCCATCAACGTAGCCTTTTTAGGGAGTTGCACCAACGGGCGCACCTCGGACTTTCGGAAGGTAGCCCAATATCTCAAGGGGCATAGGGTGAACCCCAACGTGCGGGCCATTGCAGTTCCAGGGTCTCAGATGGTAGCCGAAGAGTGTGAACGTGAGGGCATCGCGCAAACTCTCAGGGACGCGGGCTTCGAGTGGCGGGCTGCGGGCTGCTCGATGTGTCTGGCGATGAATCCAGACCGGCTCGAAGGCGACGAAATCTGCGCCAGCTCGAGCAACCGCAACTTTAAGGGGCGGCAGGGCAGCTCTACCGGGCGTACCTTACTCATGAGTCCACTGATGGTAGCGGCAGCGGCGGTGATGGGGAAAGTGGTAGACGCGAGGGAAGTGTTTGGTGTTGGGGAATTGGCACTAGCTTAGAGTTCGGCTTGGAGCCAATTCATCTGATTTTTGTGCCCGAGCGGGACCGGGCGAATCCCCCCTTTGTGAGCGCTAGGCTGTCTTGGCCCAACTTCAGCACCTCACGGGCTGGGCCGCGTCTTAGTTCAACTTCAGCACCTCACGGGCTGGGCCGCCATCACAAAGACCCCCTTATCGAAGGGGGTACTAAAAAGACTTTGCGCTTGAGTGGCCTGTTTTTAGGTTCCCCTTAACAAGGGGGAAATTCTCGAAAGCGCAGCGCTCGAGAGAAGGGGGATTCGCCCGGTCCCGCTCGAGAAACAGTTATCAAACATTTCAAACATTGTGCAGACAGTGTCTGCACAATCCAAAAAGGACTAAAACATGGCACTCGAGCAGATTCACCAAATCAAAGGCCGCGCCGTCTACCTTCCCGGTGACGACGTAGACACAGACCGCATCACCCCCGCCCGTTACCTCAAAGCCATCACCTTTGACGAACTCTCAGACGCTTTGTTCAGAGACGAGCGCTACACCCCAGACGGACTCGAAAAGCCGCACCCACTGAATGACCCCCGCTTTAAAGAAGCCACCATCATGCTGGTGGGTGACAACTTCGGTTGTGGCTCGAGCCGGGAGCATTCGCCGCAGGCGGTCCTCCGCTCTGGTTTCCGGGCCATCATTGGGCAGGGTTACGCCGTGATTTTCTTTGGTAACTCCACCAATATTTCGCTGGTGTGCCTCAAAGCTTCAAAATCCGACCTCGAGACTTTGGCGGTAGCGGTCCGAACAAGTCCGGCCCTCGAGCTGGAAATTGATTTAGACACACTTACGGTATGTTACGGTGGCTCGAGCCTTAAAGTGGAAATACCGTCTTCGGCTCAAAAATCTCTGACCAGTGGACACTGGGACCCCATCGCGGGTCTGCTCGAGGCAGGCGATTTGCTCGAGGCGATGGATAAAAAGAGCGCTCGAGCGGGCTAAAGGGCTTTTATGGGCGCAGTTTTCTTTTATCTCTTTCCTCTTATTGGTTTTCCTATTTCCTGGTTTCTGCTGCGGGAAATCAAATTAACCGTAGCCGCTACAGGGATAAACATCTTTGTAGGCTTGTTGTTCTTAAACCTCCTGAATTTTGCTTCATTGGGTTTGAGATTGGGAAATAATCCTATTCCTGTGCAAATAAGTCTGCTCCTGATTTTAGTTGGAGTTACCTTGCTCGCTGTACGTCTTCGCTCTACCGTTTTTCGGTTCGTTCTGGCTATTTTTCTGGCGGCGGGTATTGAATCTCTAGGATTGGTTCTAGCTCTTCACTCGCATAGGCTCGTTTGATGACAGATTGGAGTGCTCAAGCAACCTTTTATACCAAGTTGCCTTCATTACTTTCCACCCTGGAAAAAACACCGGGATGGAAATCCATTTCTGCAACCTGCCCTTTTTAGTTTGTTCGCTCCGCTCAGCCTTGAAGAGATGGAACTTCTTCAAGGCAACTTGGTATTACCGTACCAAAGGACCTTAAATGCGTCAATCCGCGTCTTCAGACTCTCCCCTCGAACCCATCATGGGTTTCGCTCGAGCAGTTCGCATCGGCAACATTGCGGCAGTAGCGGGACGGCCCCACGTCTTGGAAAAAACGGCACCTACCGGGCCTGTCCGCTCGGTCCAGACGGTAAAACGGTGGGCATCGGCGATGTGGCGGCTTAGACCCGGCGCTATCTCGAGATTTCGCACATCGCCCTCGAGCAAATTGGTGTGCCACTGAGCGCGGTTTTACGGACCTGCATCATGCTGACCGACATTACTCGGTGGGAGAAAGCCGCTCGAGTGCATGGAGAGTATTTTGCCGAGATTAGACCTGTCTGCACTTTTGTGGAGGTTAAAGGCTTCATTCGTCCAGAATGGTTGGTAGAAACTGAAATAGACGCGGTGATAGGAGACTGAATGCCCCAAATTGTAGTTTTACCCGGAGATGGAATTGGCCCCGAAGTGACTCGAGCGGCCATAGAAGTGCTGCAAAAAGTCTCGAGCGACCTCGAATTTAGTGAGTATGCCTTTGGTGGGGCAGGTTTCGAGAAGTACGGCGACCCTTTTGCGCCAGAAGTGGAAGCCGCCGTTTTGGGGGCAGACGCGGTGCTCTTAGGTGCAATTGGTGGACCCCAGTTCGAAGGACTCCCCAAGCCGCAACGCCCTGAAGCCGGACTCTTGCGCCTGCGTAAAGCAATGGGCGTGTACGCCAACCTGCGGCCCGTGAAAGTGTTTCCCGGCCTCGAGCACCTGTCGCCGCTGCGCCCTGAAAAAGCCGCTGGCGTGGATATTTTGTTCGTGCGTGAGCTGCTGGGTGGACTTTATTTCGGCCAACCTCGAGCGTGGGAGGGCGACATGGCCTATAACACCATGCGCTACACCACACCAGAGGTTCAGCGCATCTCAAAAGTGGCTTTCGAAGCGGCGAGGGGGCGGCGTAACCGCGTTACCAGTGTGGACAAAGCCAACGTGCTCGAGGTCAGTGAGCTGTGGCGCAAAACTGCCCAGGACCTGCACGACTCGAGCTACCCAGACGTGACCCTGAATCACGAGCTGGTGGACAGCGCGGCGATGCTGATTGTGAGCGACCCCTCGAGATACGATGTCATCCTCACCGAAAACCTGTTTGGCGACATTCTCAGCGACCTTTCGGCAGTTTTGCCGGGGTCGTTGGGACTGCTGCCGTCTGCCAGCCTGGGTGACGGTGCGGGCCTGTACGAACCCATTCACGGCTCTGCGCCAGACATTGCCGGAAAGGGAATCGCCAATCCTGCTGCCGCCATCCTGAGCGCTGCTATGCTACTGCGCCACTCGCTGGGCCGTGAAAATGAGGCCGCTCGAGTGGAGAGTGCCGTTTCACTGGCCCTGAAATCCCATCCCACCAGAGATTTAGGCGGAACTGCTGGGACTCAGGAATTTCTGGACGCGGTGCTCGAGCATCTGGGTTGAGCGATTAGCGATTAGCCCGTTCAAAACGGGCTGATTTCGTTTTGGATTTGTCAGATTCGCAGCTCTGCACTGTAGGCGCTCGAGAGTGCGTCCTCGAGAATCTTGTGGGCCACCACATCCGGCTCGAGGGCGTTTTTGGGAGCTTTTCCGCCCATTCCCGCCCATAGTGGGGTGTTGACCGCAGGCGGCAGCACCAGTGTGACGGTGTTTTTACGCTCGAGGGCTGCAATCTTGGCCAGTCCTGCCAGCGCCGCTTTGGAAGCGGCGTACTGGCTCATGCCGCGCACGGTGACCAGTTCCGGGTACGCGCCCAGCAGGTAAACCTTGCCGTCCGCCGCCAACCGGGGTAGACCGTGTTTGAGGGTCCACACCGCGCCCCAGTAGTTAGCGTTCCAGATACGCTCGGCGGCGTCGCTCTCGAGGTCACTCAGCGGAGAACTCGAGACGGCACCCGCCGCGTAAATCAGGGTATCCAGTTGACCCACTTCCTCGAGCAGCGCTTTTACCTCGAGTTCCCGGCTCAGGTCTGCCTCCGAATACTCCGCACCCGTTTCCTGGGCCAGTTCCCGCAGAATGCTCGAGTTTCGTCCACTCAAAAAAAGCTGTTCACCAGACGCATTAAACGCTCGAGTAAGGGCCTGACCAATGCCGCCTGTGGCTCCGAGAATAAGGGTTTTCATAGGCTCGAGTATGGGTGTTGGTGCGCTCGAGGTCTGTATTTTTTGGGGAGATGCGGTGAGACAGCAGACGACAGATTTCAGACGACAGAAAAAGCTACTGCATGAAATCTGTAATCTGATGTGTCTTGGTCTAAGCGGCACTTATCAGGCCAGACCGCCTGCCGTCTGAACTCTTCAAACTAGAAATCTACCTTTCCACTCCGCTCGAGGGACCATACAACTTTCGCGTTTGCCGAAGAGTTTGTAGCGGTTTTGGGCGATAAAGCCGTACACAAATTCGCGCAGCGGTCTGGGCAAGATTCTCAGGGCCTCGAGTGCGCCCCAGCCGCTACCCAGATGCCGGAATAGTCGAAGGGCTGCATCACTTCCAGTAAACACCGTTTCGCCCTCGAGCAGAACCACGCCCTGCATGGGGGGAATTTTGTGGCGCTCGAGCAGACTTACTCCACTTTCAGACTGCTGTGAAGCGAACTGAAGCACGCCCCGGCGGTCATTTTTCAGCACAAACTGAACTACGCCGTTGCAGAGGTTACACACGCCGTCAAACAGCAAAACTGGGCGAGGGGAATTCATGGCTCGAGAATACCAGCTTTAGAGCAAAACATCTGGGACGAAGGTCAGCACTCGAGCAGAAGGTTTAGAGCGTGCTCGAGCAGTATTTCTATGGATATAGTTCCGCAAAAGGTGTCCACTATCCTTCTACGGCCCGTCCACCCTTTTTTGCGGTCTATTTCCTTCCATCGGTCTTGACTTGCCTTCCAGTCTAGGTG
>JACMOA010000292.1 GCA_014378225.1 Deinococcales bacterium
GTCCCGGCAGCGTTATCCTTTACCCTGGCAAAAGCGACATGCTTTACCGTTTACAAAGTGGACTCGTTCGCATTCATACTATGGATGATGACGGCAATGGCCTGACTTTGCGCTATGTTAAACCCGGTGAATTCTTTGGCGAGGAGTCGCTCAGTGGCCTCGAGCGCAGCTATTTTGCCGAAGCCGTAACCGACAGCACCGTAGACGTAATGAACCCTGCGCTGCTGGGTCCTGAAGAAAATCTCGAGGTTACAACCCATCTGGTCAAAATCATCGCTCGAGCCTACGAAAGTATCTACCGCCTGGTGGGCAAGCGCCTCAAGAGCCGAATTGCAAGCGAGTTGCTCGAGCTGGCCCAGACCGCATTGGCCACTCAGCAACCCGACGGCACCATCATGATTTACGCCACTCACGATGAGCTGGCAGCGGCGGTGGGCAGTGTGCGCGAAACCGTCACCAAAGTGGTGGGAGAACTGGCCCGCGAAGGTGTGATTAGCGCTGGATACGGCAAAATCACCCTGAAGAAAACCGAAGCGCTGCGTGAAATCGCTGCTCAGTAAAATTTCCCTTAAACGATGTGCGGTAAAGCTAACTAGCTTTACCGCACATCGTTTTGATATTCCTATTCTGGCAGCTCGAGGGCGTATACATTCAAGTCCCCTCCACTTCTGAACACCATATGCTCACCCTGACCCGAAACGCTCCAATCGTCCAGCGTGACCTTATGGCCCAGATTGACCAGTTCTCGAGATTTTCCAGTTTCTGCGTCTAGCTCGAGCACGCGGTGAGATTTTACATTCAAATCTAGCGGAATCATCAAGAGCCTGTCAGAGTTGCGCCAGCGCACCGAACCAAAAGTGGACAGTGCTCGAGGGGTTCCGCCTGCGGTGGACGCCAGAAAGAGGCCGTTGCGCTCCTTGATGTCAAAAGCTACGGTGTAAACCATATATTTTCCACCCGGAGCCACTGACAGGCTACGAAAGTTTTGCGCCTTAGTTAGGGTTTTAGTTCCTCCAGTGCGAAAATTTAGCGACTCGAGAACTCGCAAGGCATCTTTTGCAGCGCGTTTTCCACTCAGCAACACGGTTTCTTCATCCAGCCAGCCCGCAAAGCCACCGCCATAACGGGTGGCAATTTTGCGGGCTTTACCGTCTTGGCCCGAGACATATACCTCGAGCTTACGCCCGTCAAAGTTGCCGCTCTGAGAACTCACGGTCCAGGCTGCCAGCTTACCGGACGGCGACCAGATTGGATTTGCACCCTTGGTGGGTAAGGAAAAGCGCTCCCGCGTAGCCAAAACTTCCACCGTGCTCGAGGTTTCACGCGGCCAGCTCACTTTGGTGGCGTCGCTCGAGAGAAATCCCAACGGACCCAGATAGGAAGGGGTTTTGGGCGCGAAGACATTCACACTGTAAAATCCGGTCTTGGATTTTGCCGAGGGTTTATCCAGAAAGTAAACGCTCTGCGCTCCGGGCAAAAAAGCGGGATTGGCACAGCAGCCGTCCGAAGTGAGTTTCTGGATGCCCCTGATGCGTGGGGCGGGAGGAGGGTTCTCGAGCGCCTCAGTTCCCTGAACGAATGGGAGTTTGTAACTCCCCACCGGTGGAAGAGTTACGCTCGAGCCAGGAGGTGGAGGCCAGGGGTTGGAGTAGTTGTTTAAGAGTGCGCCGCCCCGTCTGGCCTGCGGCTGGTCCTGCAAATTCTGCCACCGTCGCGGCTGCTCGAGGTCACGGGCAAACCCACGCCCAAAACCACCCACCAGACTGAGCGTGTCCCAATCGGCCTTAATATAGAGAACTGGATTGAAAAAACGGCGGTGGCTAGCGTCCCGAATCTCGAGGTGCAGGTGCGGCGCACTGGTGCAGGTAAACTGAGAATCTCCACTTTTACCCACCATTTGACCGCGCCCTACCCGCTGCCCTACTTTCAGGCTCGAGCGCTCGAGCAGGTGTCCGTACAGGCTGGACAGGTTTCCGGCGTGGAGTAAGGTGAGATTGTGCGGTGCAGACCCGTGTGGGCCGTCCACCTCGGTCACGCGCCCATCAGCAATGGCCAGCACGGGTGTGCCACAGCGGGCCGAGATGTCCACCCCAAAGTGGATGCCCTGCCCCGCGCCATAATCGCTGCGGCGGCGGTTGAACGCTCCGGTAGTGTTGCCGTAGCCTTGCCCCAGCATCCAGGTGTTGGGGCCAGGATTGCCCGCAAAAGGCCAGCCGAATTGTTGTGCAGGTCTGGCGATGCTCGAGTCTGGCAGCGCGGACGCTTCGTGAGCGACACCCAAGCTCGAGCTGACGAGCAGAAAAAGAACGGGCCAGCGGTACGTTTTAAAAACCATGCCGTAGTGTGCGGAATTCAGCTCGAGGGTGCGGTAAGAAGAGTTTCGATTTGAGACGAGGGTGAGCTTCGCTCGAGGGTTAAAGGGTTAGAGGGTTGGAGGGTTGGATAACAAAAAAGCAAAGGTCTGAAATCTGATGTCTCAAATCTAACGTCTAAACTCCAAAAACCACATGCTCTGTTGCTATAGTTTTGAACATGAAAAAGGTCGGAAGCGGTTCAGGCTCGAGGGTATTGATGGGAACGCTGGTGGCGGGTGCGGTGGTGGCGGGTTCTAAGATTTTGCTGGACAAGTTCTGGAAGGTTCGGGACCCCAC
>JACMOA010000293.1 GCA_014378225.1 Deinococcales bacterium
TCAAAGCCGACTTATGAAAGAGGTCTACTACTATTGCGCCAGCCGAAACAGAGCGGGATGGCCCGATAGATGCTGAATATCCCAAGACAGCGCCCCGCCCCTACCTGAGCATTTCGACGAAAATATCAGGTAGGGGTCGGGTGCTGTCTTGGGCAGAACGGCACCCCGTGAGGCCTGCCCGCTGTCTGACCCGCGACGACCGATAAGCGCCGCTCGAGGAAACTAGAAACCGACTTCGCTAACAGAGTCCTGTTGGGCCATCCCGCTCTGTTTCGGCTGGCGTAATGAACGTGAAAAACGCCTTCCCGTTGCCACTCCCTCCCGTCGGAAAGTATTTCGCTCACGCTCCGCACTTCCGCGAAATGCTTTAATTGCCACGGAATCGAGAAACGACAGAGACGGCTCGAGGGTTTTATTCTGCGCCTCCTCTCATCGAACTCCTATAGACAGATTTGAACGGCTGTGTTTATACTATGGCCACGAGACCATTTTAAATAGCAAGCAAAATCAGGCACGTTACCCCTTATTTTTTATAAGAGAAGTGCATGTTTTTATGTTGTCTCGCGTTCTATCCTTTAAGGAGGAAACTATGAAGCGTTCCGTACTCGTTGTGTCTGCTGGATTTTTGCTGGTGGCTGTGGGTTCCGCTCGAGCCGCCACTGAAATCACCATTGCTACGGTGAACAACCCGGACATGGTAACCATGCAGCAACTCACCCCCGAGTTTCAAAAGGCTTATCCAGACATCACCCTCAAGTGGGTGGTGTTGCCGGAAAACGAGCTGCGCCAGAAGGTCACGCTGGACATCGCCAGCAATGCGGGCAGCTTTGACGTGGCTACCGTGGGAACCTACGAAGTTCCCATCTGGGCCAAGAATGGCTGGCTCGAGCCACTCACTCCCATCTTCGCCAAAAATGCAGCCCTGGCTAAAAGCTACGACCTGAACGATGTGCTCACCCCGGTTCGCAAGGGACTGTCTTACAACAACCAACTGTTTGCACTACCTTTTTACGCCGAGTCCAGCATGACCTATTACCGCAAGGACTTGTTTGCAGCCGCCGGACTCAAGATGCCAGTCAAGCCCACCTGGAGCCAAATCGAAGGTTTTGCCGCCAAGCTGCATAAACCCAGTGCTGGACAGTACGGCATCTGTCTGCGTGGCCTGCCTGGATGGGGCGAGAATATGGCGGTGTTTGCCACCGTGGTCAACACCTTTGGTGGACGCTGGTACGACACCTCCTGGAACGCCAAAGTGAACAGCCCCGAGTGGAAGAGCGCCATGAACTTTTACGTCAACATGATTAAAAAGTACGGCCCTCCCGGTGTAACCAGCAACGGCTTCACCGAGAACCTGACCCTGATGTCGCAGGGTAAGTGTGGCATGTGGATTGACGCCACCGTAGCGGCGGGTTTCCTGGTAGACGGTTCACAGAGCAAGATTGTCAACACCGTAGGCTTTGCCAACGCGCCCACCGGACCCGGCACGCCACGCGGCAGCAACTGGCTGTGGTCCTGGAGTCTGACCATTCCCAAGAGCACCAAGAAAGAAGACGCGGCCTTCAAGTTCATCACCTGGGCCACCAGCAAGGAGTACATCGCATTGGTCGCCAAGACCAAGGGAAGCTGGGCCAGCGTTCCTCCGGGAACCCGCACCAGCACCTACAACAACCCCGAGTATAAAAAAGCGGCAGGAGCTTTTGCCCCTATCGTCCTGGCCAGCATCAAACGGGCGGACCCCACCAAGTCCACTCGAGACCCAGTTCCTTACGTGGGCGTGCAGTTTGTGGGCATTCCCGAGTTTCAGGCGCTAGGCACTCAGGTAGGTCAATATCTAGCCGGAGCGCTCAGTGGTCAGCAGTCGGTGGATTCGGCCCTCGAGCAAGCTCAAATTGCAGCAGCAAAAGTGGCGGTAGACGGCGGATACAAGAAGTAAAGCTTTAACCCGCCCTATCAAATCCGCTCGAGCACGGGTGTACTGGTGAGTTTGCCCGGTACACCCTCGAGTTTTGGTGGGTTCTTGAGCGGAAATAGATTGCGCCATCTGGCGAGTTATTGGTAATTGGTCGTTTTGTTTTCGAGCGCCCTAAATCAAACTAACCAAGAACTAATTACTAAAAACCTGCCGGAGGCGTTCTTTTTCCACTCTCCCACTCTCCCACCCCTGGAGGTACCCATTGACCGCTCGAGCGCTCGAGACTCCCGCGCCGCCCACCCGAAAACCGTTTCGTTTCAGTCCAACTGTGTTGGTGTGGCCGGCCCTGCTTTATCTGATTATCACCACTCAAGTTCCGTTTTTTATGACGGTGTACTACAGCTTTTTTCGCTGGAATCTGGTGGACCCTCAAAACCGTCCTTTCGTGGGTTTCGGTAACTACCTCAACCTTCTCTCAGACCCACAAAACCTGCGGGTGTTGCTCAATACTTTCGTCCTGACCGGAGGAACCCTGCTGGTGACGGTGGTCCTGGGTGCGGTTCTGGCCCTGCTACTCAACCGCCCCTTTCCGGGCCGCCCTCTGGTTCGCACCTTGCTGATGAGCAGCTTTCTCATCATGCCTGTGGTGACGGCGGTGGTGTGGAAAAACATGATTCTCAACCCGGTGTTTGGCTTTCTGAGCTGGCTGACTCAAACGCTGGGAGGAACTCCGGTAGATTGGTTAGCCGCGTACCCTATGGTCAGTGTCATCACGATGGTGTCCTGGGAGTGGACTCCTTTTGCCATGCTCATTTTGCTGACCAGCCTGCAATCGCTGCCCGATGACCAGATTGAGGCGGCACGGCTGGACGGAGCTACCCCGCTGCAAGAGTTTCGCTACATCGTGCTTCCCTTCTGGCGGCAGGCGCTCGAGGTGGTGATTCTGCTCGAGACCATCGCGGTGCTTCAGGTGTATGGCGAAATCTACGCCTCCACTAGTGGCGGGCCAGGACTGGCCACCACCAACCTGCCGTACTTTATCTACCAAAAAGCCTTTGCCGAATACTCCATTGGAGTGGCTAGCGCTGCCGGAGTTATCGCCGTGGTGCTGACCAACATCCTGGCAGTGTTTTTGCTGCGAATGATAAGTCGAAATGTGGGAGAGAAAACCGCATGACCGTAACCTTACAGCCCAAGAGTCGCTCGAGAACTAACCATGCTCGAGGAATAGCCACCCGAAATGTCCTGTTGACGGTTCTAACTTACCTGCTGGCACTGCTTTTCTTCTTCCCGATTTTGTGGATGGTGATGACCGCTTTCAAAACCGAAGTGCAGGCCACAACCGTTCCCCCGGTGTTCTTTTTTACCCCTCTGCTCGAGAACTTTGAACGCGCTTTACCCAGCTATTTTCCAGCGCTGAGAAACAGCTTGATTGCTGCTATCGGAAGCACTCTACTGGCTTTTATTCTGGGCTTGCCCGCCGCGTTTGCACTAGCCATCTATCCTACCAAGCGCACTCGAGGCACGCTCACCTGGATGCTCTCCACCAAAATGATGCCCGCTGTGGGCGTGATTGTGCCGCTGTTTTTGCTGTTCCGGGACCTCAACTTACTCGATACCCTACCTGGACTCCTCATCATGTACACCACCATGAACCTGCCGCTGGTGGTCTGGATGATGCATTCTTACCTCTCTGACATTCCCTTCGCCATTTTTGAAGCCGCTAAAGTGGATGGAGCCACCCTGGGCCACGAATTCTTTCGTATCGCCCTGCCGCTGAGCCTGCCGGGAATCAGTGCTACCGGGCTGCTGGCGCTGATTTTTGCCTGGAACGAGGTCTTTTTTGCACTCAACCTCACCTCGAGCGAGGCCGCACCGCTTAGCGTATTTATCGGGTCATTCAAAACCGGAATGGGGCTGTTCTGGGCGCAGATGAGCGCCGCCGCCACGCTAACCGTTTTACCCGTCCTGATTTTCGGCTGGGTGGCACAACGTCAACTGGTACGCGGACTCTCGTTTGGAGCGGTCAAGTAAGTTTCGCTCGAGGTGGGGAGAAAAGACGACAGACGACAGAAAAAACGAAGGTAACAGTTTTGAAGTCTGAAGTCTGAAATCTCAAAAGAGGTCTAATGAGTAAAATTCTTTCAAAAACATCGCTCGAGACCCTATCCACAGA
>JACMOA010000294.1 GCA_014378225.1 Deinococcales bacterium
AAGACCTGCTCCTACAAACTTCTTCTTTACTTCCTCTCCTACCCTCATCCCAGGCGGTTCCTTATGTGGATTTCTACCAAAGCACAGTACGGCCTCCGCGCCCTTATCGAAATTGGCAAGCGCCCCGGCGAGGCGGTTCCGCTCAAAGACGTGGCCGAGCGTCAGGACCTCAGCCAGCACTACCTCGAGCAGATTGCGTCCAACCTGCGCCGTGCTGGGTTTGTGCGCTCCGTGCGCGGCGCATATGGCGGCTACAAACTCAGCCGCGCTCCTGAACTCATCAGCGCCTGGGACGTGGTGACGGCGCTCGAGGGTAGCCTAGCCCCCGTAACCTGTCTGGAGGACGCCGATTCCTGCTCGAGAATGGGAAGCTGCGCCACCGAGGGGATGTGGAAAGAAGTGGAAAACGCAGTGCGGCGCGTACTCGAGGGCCGCACACTGGCGGACTTGATTGGGGAGAATATGCTGCTCGAGCAGGGGAAGTTGGTTCAGCTCGAGCCGAGCTACAGCTTTGAGCGATGAGTAATGAGCTTTAAAGATAGGGTTGTTGGACTCGCTTTGAGTTTCTATTCAATGCTTGACAGACAATGTTTTAACTCAAAGCCACTTCGGAACGAAGTCTTTATGGCTCAATAATAATTTTCCCCACCGACGCCCTCGAGGACATGAATTCAAAGGCTTTTCCTGCGTTCTCGAGGGTGAAAATTTCGCCTACCTGGGGTTTTACTTTGCCGCTCGAGAGTAGGGGAATCAGATATTCACCCGCCTCGCGCATCAGGTCTGCGTTTCCGGTGAGCGGTGTAAGCCAAACTCCGGTTACGGTGGCGTTTTTGCCCATCAGCGTCAGCGGATCGAGGTGGGCAGTGCCGCCGGATGCCGAGCCAATCACCATCACCCGGCCCTGTGAGCGCAGCATCCCGACGCTCTGCACAAATTTTTCTCCGCCTACCACCTCGAGCACGATGTCTACGCCCTCACCGCCGCTGGTTTCCAGCACCGCTTCGAGTAAGTCTGCACGTCCATTCAGTAGGTTCACGTCTGCGCCCAGTGAACGGGTCAGCTCGAGCTTAGATTCACTAGAAGCCAGCGCAATCACCTTCAGACCCATCTGCTTGGCAAGCTGGATGCTGGCCGTCCCCAGCGCTCCCGCCGCCGCCTGAACAAGCACTGTTTCACCCGCTTTGGCGTGGCCCAGCGTTTTGAGGGCAAAGTACGCGGTGTAGTAAGAGATGGGTAGGGCCGCCGCCTCGCGTGCGCTCAGGCTCGAGGGCAAAGGAAGAAGCCCTGCGGTATGTGCTGTAGCGTATTCGGCAAAAGCGCCGCTTCCACCCAGAGCTGCTACACGCTGTCCAATCTCGAGGTGAGTGACACCCTCGCCCAGAGCCGCCACCGTGCCAGAAAACTCCATTCCGGGAACAAAGGGCAGAGGAGGTTGGGTAAAGTATCGCCCTGCTACATTGAGCATGTCGGCAAAGTTGAGACCGATGGCCTCTACTTTGATGAGAACCTGACCCGCTCGAGGGTGGGGAAGGGGCAATTCGATGCTCTCGAGGACTTCGGGACCGCCAAACTTGGAAACTTGTATGGCTTTCATGGTGCTAGGAAGGGTCATGTGGTGAGTTTAACGCTCGAGCGAAGGTTAAACTGTGTGGACAGAGTTCGTGAAGAAAAGGTTCACAAAAATCCAGCCCCATTAACCCTCGAGCAATCTCTGGGCCGCAATCGCGGTGTTCAGCAACAGATGCGACACCGTCAGTGGCCCCACCCCACCCGGCACCGGAGTGTACGCGCCCGCTCGAGCGTAGGCGGCCTTTTGCACGTCGCCCACCAAACGGTTTTTTCCCTCGAGCACCACACGGTTCACGCCCACGTCAATAATCACCGCGCCTTCTCGCACCATCTCTGGTGTAATCAAACCCGCACGGCCCACCGCCGCCACCAGAACATCTGCGCCCCTCGTCACCTCGGCCAGATTTTTACTTCTCGAGTGCGCGACGGTGACGGTGGCATTTTCACGCAACATCAGCGCGGCCAGAGGCTTACCCACGATGTTGCTGCGCCCCACGATGACCACGCTCATTCCCTCGAGTGCAATTCCATAAAACTTGCACATCTCAATAATTCCGGCGGCAGTGCAAGGAAAAAGCCCCTCGCCACCGCTCCACAGCTTGCCCACGTTGACCGCATGAAATCCGTCCACATCCTTGTCTGGAGACACCGCCTCGAGCACTAAAGATTCGTTGATGTGTTTGGGAAGCGGCAACTGTACCAGAATCCCACTCGCCCGAGGGTCCCTGTTCAATCGGCTAATCAGGGTCAAAAGTTCGGACTCGAGGGTATTTTCAGGCAGCGCGTGAACGGTGCTGTCCATCCCAATCTCGAGCGCTTTCTGGTCTTTAAGCCGCACGTAGCTCACACTGGCCGGGTCCTCGCCCAGCCGAATGACGTGCAGATGCGGCTTATTTGGTAAGGTGCTCATGATGGAAACGGCCCGCTCGAGCAGGTGGGCCGCCGCAGGAGCGCCGGAAAGAACTCGAGGTTCAGTCATTTTTAGGCTCGCTTGGGCGGTCCAGAACAGGCTCGAGGGTTTCGGTCTGTACTTCTGATGGCGCTGCTTGTGGCATTTCCTCGAGCAGTGCAGGTTCGTGACGGTCTGACTGCACCTGAACAGGCTCGAGCACGCCCTGACCTAGCACTAGCTCTCCACTGACTCTGGCCCGCTCAATCGAGGCCAGCACGCCGTTTACAAAGCGCCCGGAATCGTCGCCGCCAAAGCGCCTGGCAATGCGGGTAGCGGATTCCATCACTACTGGACCCGGAGTATCAAAATAAAACATCTCGAGCGCCGAGAGCCGCAAGATATTCAGGTCGGTCTGGGCCATCTGCTTAAAACTCCAACCCTTAATCTGACCCTCGAGCATCCTGTCCAGCTCATTCTGATGGGTATGGTAGCTCTCGAGCAGCTCCTGGGCAAACTCGAGCGCCTCCACGTTGAGTTCTGGGAAAGCGTCATCAAACTCGTCGCGCATACTGGCGCGGGCCGCATAAAAAGTCTCGAGCAGTGGGGTTTCGCCCTGTTTAGACTGAAAAAGAACCCGAAAAGCCAGCTCTCTGGCAGCTCTACGGGTTCCGGTAGGTAGGTTGGCTTTGTTGCGTCTTCGCATCAGGACAGTTTAGCCCAGTGGAGGGTGTGGAATTGGGGTGAGGTTGGGCGCTCGAGAAAGCCGCCAGAACATAGGTGGGTCCCGAATCTTGGGCAACGACAAGTTGAGATTGGATTTTCCTTTCGAGCGGCCTGACCCGCACTGCCA
>JACMOA010000295.1 GCA_014378225.1 Deinococcales bacterium
AAGTTTAGCACAAAATTCAGCGAACTCGAATACTGCGCTCTGCACACGCTCGAGGGCATTGTGTAGCCATGAATACACCCCTTGCACTGGCTTACGGAGATGGTATCGGACCCGAAATTATGAAGGCTACCCTGGAGATTCTGGAAGCAGCGGGAGCGGCGCTCGAGTATTATCCGCTCGAGATGGGGGAGGAGGTGTATTTGGCGGGCCACAAGTCCGGCATCTCACCAGGAGCTTGGGAAACCCTGAAAACGGTGCGGACCCTGCTCAAAGCCCCCATCACTACCCCGCAGGGCGGCGGCTACAAGAGTCTGGACGTGACCCTACGCAAAACGCTGGGCCTGTATGCCAATGTGCGCCCCTGCCGTGCATACGCGCCTTTTGTGCAGACGTTTCACCCCACGATGGATTTAGTGATTGTGCGTGAAAACGAGGAAGACCTTTACGCAGGCATCGAGCACCGCCAGAGCGACGAGGTAGTGCAGTGTCTCAAGCTGATTTCGAGGCCAGGGTGTGAGCGCATTGTGCGCTACGCCTTCGAGTACGCCAGGGCCAACGGGCGCAAAAAAGTGACCTGCCTGACCAAAGACAACATCATGAAACTCACCGATGGTTTGTTTCGGGCGACTTTCGAGGAGATGGGAAAAGAGTACCCCGACCTCGAGCAGGAACACCAGATTATTGACATCGGTACCGCAAGGGTGGCGGCTAAACCGGAGCGCTACGACGTCATTGTTACACTCAACCTGTACGGCGATATTTTGTCGGATGTGGCCGCCGAGGTGGCCGGTTCGGTGGGTCTGGCAGGTAGTGCCAACATCGGACCCAGCTTTGCCCTGTTCGAGGCCATTCACGGCAGCGCTCCCGATATTGCCGGACAAAACATCGCCAATCCTTCCGGGTTGCTGCTGGCGGCGGTACAAATGCTGGTTCACCTGGGCCAGAACGCAACCGCCGAGCGGGTCCACAACGCATGGCTGTGTACCCTGGAAGCCGGAATTCACACCGCTGACGTGTACCAGGAAGGCGTCAGCGTACAAAAGGTCGGCACCGACGCCTTCGCTCGAGCAGTTATCGAGAACCTGGGAGGGCTTCCGATTCAACTGGCCCCAGTGAGTTACCCGCCCCTACCCCCCTTGAAAATCGCCGAGCCTCCAGTGCGCCCTCGAGCGGTTAAGGAGTTGGTGGGCGTGGACATTTTCCTCCAGTGGGACGACTCTGGGCGCGACGCCAACACACTGGCACGTCACCTAAAGGCGCTCGAGGCCCCCTTGACCCTCGAGATGGTGACCAACCGGGGCGTCAAGGTCTGGCCAGACGGCCTGCCAGACACGATGGTCAGCGACCACTGGCGCTGCCGCTTCAAGGGTTCGGGACCGCTCGAGCACCGCGACGTGGTTTCCCTGCTCGAGCGCTTTTTAGGCTCTGGGCTGGACTTTGTGAAAAGTGAGCACCTGTACACCTTTGATGGGGTGGCTGGGTTCTCATTAGGGCAGGGCCAGTAAGGAGACCAAAGCCCCAAGACCTGAGTGGGTCTTTCCCGCTGGGTTGGGAAAGCAGGGTGGACCCCTGAATAGGACGCCGTTTAGAGGTTGATACGGTGTGTGCGATAAAAGGTCTGAAAATTGCGACATTCTCCAAGCCCGTACTGTGCAGTACGGGCTTTTTGTTTGGTTTGTATTATGTTAAAAGCGTAATATTGTATACTACTCGAGCGTTTACTCACCGCCCTTTCCCCTCGAGCCAACCCAGCCGATTTCGCGCTTGCTTTATGGGTATAAAAGCTATAAACTTGACAACACTAGACTCAAGTTTCCTAGTCCTGTTTCTTCACTGAAGCCAATCTCTCTTTCCAAATTATCCGTAAGGATTACAAATGCCCAAAAATACTGAAATTCCCGAAAATCCTGTTCTGCCTAATATTCTCCCGGTCTGTCCGGTGCGTGGTTCGGTGATTTACCCCACGATGGTTCAGCATATTGACGCGGCTCGAGCACTTTCTATTGGCGCGATTGACGCGGCGATGGAGTCTCACAAAAGTATTTTGATTGTGTCGCAGAAGGATAAAGATTTGGATGAACCGAGTGGCGAGGACCTGTACACCATTGGCACCGCCTGCTCTATCCTCAGAACCCGCAAAAACCCGGATGGTAGCGTGCAAATGTTGGTCAGCGCCTTTCAGAGGGTCAAGGTTCTAAAGTATCTCGAGGGTGAATACATCCGTGCCGAGGTGCAGTTGCTGGACGTCAAAGACGGCGAGGGCCTGGAACTCGAAGCGTTGGGCCGTGAATTGATGTCCAAGTTTGACGAGGTGATTGCCGGAGGCAAATTCCTGCCCCCAGACACGGTGCAACTGATTCGCGCGCTCGACGACCCCGCGCAGGTGGCGGACCATATCGCCTTTCACTTCGATTTCAAGGTCCCAGACAAGCAGGTGGTGCTCGAGGCCCCCACCAAGCTCGAGCGGATTCGTAAGGTTTTAGTGCTGCTGGATACCGAAACCGAGCTAATGACCATGCAAAAGCGCATTCAACAGCAGGTGCGCGAAGAGATTGACAAGAACCAGCGCGATTACTTTTTGCGCGAACAAATGAAAGCGATTCGTAAGGAACTCTCGAGCACCGAGGGCGACGAGGGCGAGGATGAAACTGAGCTGCTGCGCGAGAAAATCCAGGCCTTGGGGCTGACCCCAGAGGTCAAAAAAGAAGTAGACCGCGAACTCAACCGCCTGAGCCGGATGCACCCCGACAGCGCCGAGGGCAGCGTGATTCGCACTTACCTGAACACCATCGCCGAGCTGCCGTGGAACGTGCGGAGCGAGGAAAATATAGACATGGAAGGGGCGGAAAAGATTCTCGAGGAGGACCACTACGGACTCGAGAAGGTCAAGGACCGGGTGCTCGAGTTTCTGGCGGTTCGCAAACTGCGTCGGGACCGCGCCGCCAAAGGCGACCTCGGCGGGGCCGAGGCCAACAAGGGACCGATTTTAGTGTTTACGGGTCCTCCCGGTGTGGGTAAAACCAGCATCGCCCAGGCGATTGCCAAGGCGCTGGGCCGCAAGTACATCCGCATTGC
>JACMOA010000296.1 GCA_014378225.1 Deinococcales bacterium
CCATCGTGACCCCTAACCACGTTCACTATCCGGTAGCAAAAGCGTTTGCACAGGCCGGAATTCATGTGATGTGCGACAAACCGCTGGTCCACACTCTCGAGCAGGCCAATAGCCTTATCGAGAGTGCTGAAAACAACAAAATCGTGTTTGCCGTAACTTACAACTACACCGGATACCCGATGGTACGCCAGGCCAGGGATATGGTGCGGGCCGGAATGCTGGGCAGTATTCGCAAGGTGATTGTGGAGTACAACCAGGGCTGGCTGGCTACCAAGCTCGAGGACACGGACAGCAAACAGGCCGACTGGCGCGTAGACCCGGCCCGTTCCGGCGCGGCGGGTGCAATGGGCGACATCGGCTCTCACGCCGAGAATCTGGTGAGTACCATTACAAACCTCGAGCTGAGTCACCTCTGCGCGGACCTGACCAGCTTTGGAGAGGGCCGTGTGCTGGACGACGATGCCAACATGTTATTGCGGTTTAAAGGTGGGGCGAAAGGCGTGCTGATTGCGTCACAGATTCAGATTGGTGGCGAAAACGACCTACGGATTCGGGTGTTTGGAACAAAGGCAAGCCTGACCTGGCATCAGGAAAATCCCAACTATCTGACTTTTGACGCACTCGAGGGGCCACGTCAAATTCTGACTCGAGGTAGCAGTTATCTGTCGGACTCAGCCAAGAAAGCCACCCGCCTGCCCGCCGGACACCCGGAAGCCTTTCTCGAGGCGTTCGCCAACGTGTATCTGGGCGCAGCGGAGGCGATTCGAGCCAAAAAAGAAGGGCGGGAACTCCTGCCGCTCGAGGGCGATTATCCCACCGTTTATGACGGAGCGCGGGGCATACATTTTATTCAGAAATCGGTGGAGAGTTCAAAAAGTGATGTGAAGTGGCTCGAGGCCGCGTGGGGAAGGTAGAATAGAGCATGACTCAACTTCTCTCGAGACTTGAAAAAGAGCCGTTTCAGACACGCTCGAGCAAATCTGGTTTGGGTATTTCCGGTTCCGCCCCCTCCCAATGGCCGGAATTAAACGACCCCATACCACAACGCTTTACCACCGAACAATTTCAGCGCATGTGGGATGAGGAAATTCTCGACCACAACAAGCGTTATGAACTCATTTATGGAGTGATTCTAGAAATGCCCGGAAATCCACCACACCGTCACGTTATCACGCGACTCACCGGGTTACTTTTACGGACGCTGCCTAATAACACCGAAGTGAGTGTACAAAGCAACATTGACCTGCCCTCCAAAGATACCCGGCCCGAACCTGATTTGGTCGTTATTCCGCTCGAGAACTATACTGAGGAGCGGTATCTTCCTGAAGATGTCGCTTTAGTCATTGAGGTCAGTGATTCAACCCTGCGGTATGACCAGAGCACCAAATTATCTCTTTACTCTGACGTGGGTATTCAAGAATACTGGATTGTCAATCTTCCTGCCCGAACCCTCGAGCAATACCGCACACCCTTCGAGGGCAGTTACAAGAGTAAAAACACGCTCGAGCCGGGTGAAGTAGCGAGCTGCCTCAAGTATCCTGATTTGGCGCTCGAGTGGTGGGAGGCGCTACCCAAAGAAGCCCCTGCCGAGTCTGAAGAATAGGAAAAGCGTTGGCTTCCGTTTTATCAAAAACTCCTTCACCAGAAACTCATGTACCAGAAACAAAGGCTAAGTAAAAAGTGTAGAATTCTCACAAATATGGCTGGAGACCAGGCTTACCTCAAACAGCTCAACAAAAGTGCACTCTTAAAGCTCGTTCGGCAGCACCCTCACGCCTCCAGAGCGGACCTGTCCACCCGCTGTGGCCTGACCAAAGTGACGGTGGGAACGCTGGTGGCCGAACTGATTCTCGAAGGATGGCTGCTCGAGGGCAAGCCCACCGCTTCCGGCAGCGGGCGGCCCTCTACCCCGCTCGAGCTGGACACCACCCGGCTGACCCTGCTGGGGGCAGAAATTGGCGTGGATTATCTGAACGTGCTGGCCTGCGACCTGATGGGCAATGTGCTCGAGCGCGACTATCAGGAAATCGAGCCGATGGAGCCGGGTCCGGCCCTCGAGCGTTTGGGCCAGATGCTTCAGGAGTTGAGCCGCAGGGGCCGCCTGACCGGACGCCCCTCCCTGGGGTTAGGCGTGGGCGTTCCTGGTCCGGTGGTGGAGGATGTGCTCAAAATTGCACCCAACCTGGGCTGGAGTGAGGTAGCAGTGCTCGAGGGGTTGCGTCCACACCTTCGTGGGACAGCGCTCGAGGGGCTACCACTGTTTCTGGAAAACGAGGCCAACGCCGCTGCTCTGGGCGAATCCACCTTTGGTGGACTCTTGAGTTCACTGGCGTATCACAGCTTGGGGGTGGGGGTGGGCTGCGGTATCGTGATTAATGGACAGGTGTATCAGGGCGAGGGCGGTCTGGCTGGAGAAATCGGACATACCCTGCTGGTTGTGAACGGCGAAACGCTCGAGGCAGAGAGTCTGGTGGGTCAGCGTGCGCTTTCCCGAAAACTGGGTAGCGTGGAGCTGCTGCACATGCGTGAAATTAGCCTTCGGCTTGAAAACGGCAACGTTCAGGTCAGCAAGATGGGCGAGGCGCTGGGCCTGCTGCTGGTCAACCTGATTCACACCTTCAGCCCTAGCCGTATCGTGTTGGGTGGCCCTCTGGTGTCACTGGGAAACCCTCTGCTCGAGCCTGCTTATAAAATACTCGAGGAACGAACTTTGCCGGGGCGCAAAACAACCGTTTTGGTGGGTGAAAAGGGCGTGGATGCCTGCGCGATTGGGGCCGCCGCTCGAGTGTTAGGCGGCTAAGCTTAACAGCTTATCGCTTTTCTGGCTCGAGAAGCGTAAAACAGAATCGTGAATATACCCATGTTTTACGATTATCTGACCCGCGCCCGCCGCGATTTGTGGACCTTCCTCGAGTCGCTGCCGGATGAGGTTCTCGCTCGAGCGGTAATTCCCGGTGAGCGCTTTCACTGCATCAAGGATTTGGTGCTCCACATTGCCGCCGTGGAGGATTCCTGGATTCACGAAGACCTGCTGCGTGACACCCCAGTTTGGGAGAATGCACCCGGTCTCGAGGGCGCTCAGGACGGACCTTTTTACGGGGATAAACCGCTCGGGCTGCTGCTGAATTACTGGCAAGCGGTAGAGAAAAGCACCCTTGAATACCTGGATAAGCTCACGCCCGAAGAACTAAGCCGAATTGTTGCGGTGGACAGCTCCAAAGGCATCCACTACTTTGTGCTCGAGGGTTTACTGTGGCACGTCATGGGTCACGAGGTTCGGCATACGGCCCAGATAGCCGTGCTCTCGAGGCAGATGGACTTCAAACCCCCTCCGCAAGATTTTCTCTTTTACCTGCCCTCCCGTAATCCATAACCAACCATTAAAAACCCCCGTATACTCGAGTTATGGAAAAAAACATCTTCCAGCGTATCATGGACCGTGAAATCCCCTCGAGCATCGTGTTTGAAAATGAGGGTTACATCGCCATCAAGGACATCAATCCTCAGGCTCC
>JACMOA010000297.1 GCA_014378225.1 Deinococcales bacterium
ATCTGCCTAAAGCTCGAGCGGATATTGAGCTGTTGTTTATGATTTAAGAGATTAATCCTACTTTCTACACTCAACGCGGATAAAAGAAAACCAATACCTGGATTATAAATCTTGATTCTGTATGGGAGGATTGTATAGTATTAAGACGAACAAAAAACTATGGCGCTCGAGGTTCCAACTCTTTAGGTAGGTCCAAAAATTCAAAGACGTGTCCCTCTGTATCACGCACCGCCAGACCGTGTTCGTCGTGCAAATACTCGAGACCCGTACCCTCGAGCCGCACCCTAACCGCCTCAACGTCGGCAAAAAAGCCCACCGTGACGTGTTCCCCACCCAGCATGTCGGCCAGACCCACCTGTGGGTCCCAGCAGTACAGCCAGCGGCGGGGCGTAAATTGACCGTCCTTTTCTGCGCTCGGTCCCAGG
Organism: Deinococcales bacterium; assembly: GCA_014378225.1. Classification (GTDB taxonomy): domain Bacteria; phylum Deinococcota; class Deinococci; order Deinococcales; family Deinococcaceae; genus JACMOA01. The sequence goes on from JACMOA010000297.1 coordinate 426, forward strand.
GTGAACTGCCCGAATGCACGGTTTTCCATCTGGTCTGCAAAAGCAAAGCCATAAGCATGAGGCAGACGCTCGAGCATGTTTTCAAAACGAGTGAAAGCCAGTGCCACTTCACGCAGTCCCGCAATCGGAATGGTGCGGGCGTCCTGGGTAGGCCGCACTGGAGGAATTACAGGAAAGCGCGAATCCGTTCGCTCGAGCGCCACTTCACGCAACTCGAGGCCATGACCAAAGGGGTCAAAAAAGTAGGTCCCCAGGTCTGGCTCTTCTCCCGCATTGGCTAAATCAATTTCTTGCCAGTTTACCCCGTAGAGCGTGAGCAGGTTTTGCGCGTCCTGTCTGGACCCTTTGGGAATTTGTAAAGCAAAGTGAACGTGAGTTCCCCCTCGAGCCTCCACCTGTTTTAGACGTTCGCTATTGCAGCGCCGGGTCAGCGGTTTCCACAGGCGCAGGCTCTGATACTCACCCACCCGCAGCTCGAGGATGCCACTTTCCGGGTCATAGAGGGTGGGTTTCAACCCCAATAATCCAACATAAAAAGACTTAGCTGTTTCGAGATTCGTCACCTCGAGCGTAAGAGTCGCCAAATCCAGAATGGGACTGTTAATCATTTTTGCCCTCGAGCACGGGTTTACAGGCTTCAGGATAGCGTTCCTGCCACATTTTCCAGCCTTCGTCTGGGTAGGCTTTGTGGGCTTCGGGCGCAAACATCGCCGCTGCTTGCGCTTCTAAATCAGGAAAAGAACACTGCGAAACAGAGGTTGCCTTGTACGCCGGATGTTCATTCCACTTAATCATGCGCCCAGAGCCGCCCCAGGGGTCGTCAGCGGCCCACACCGCTCTGCCCAGCGCCACCATGCCAATTGCGCCACCGCACATGATGCACGGCTCGAGCGAACTGTATAAGGTGGTATTTTCTGGGTCCTCAATCTGACCTAACCGAAAAAACGCCACCATCTCGGCGTGCGCGAAGCTGGCATCGGCAACTTCGTGCGGCTCGGCGGGCCACTTTTCCATCACCCGGTTGCGGCCCTCGGCCAGAATTTTGCCGTCCTTGTTCACAATCACGCAGCCCACCGGAGAAGACCCCTTGGCCACGCTAATCCGACATAGCTCGAGGGTACACTCGAGGAAATAACGGTCTCCTTCGGGCGTACCTGGAATATATTTTCCTTCAGTTTGGACCTGGGTCCGTGTGGCTTCCATAGGTTCTGTACCTCGTTCACAAATCAAAAGTAGTTGCAAACAGAATGCTCGAGCGGGCTGTCAGGGTCCTGACCGGAGGCTGAGTCGAGTCTGATGAAAACTTTGATAATCACTTTGAGGAGCACTTTAAACCTGCGCTGAAGCGAAATCTCTAAATTTTTAAGAAAACCACAGCTCACACTACCCTTGTTACCCTTGTCAAAATTCTTTTTTTAGGCTAACCTAAACCATGATTACTCGAAGAGAAACCCTCGAGTGCAAGGACCTAACTATGATTCATAAACCCCTTCTTCTAGCCCGCTCGAGTGTGGTGTTGAGTGCCGCACTTGTGCTCTCAAGCTACAACACAGCAGAGGCCCAGAGCCAGAAAAAAGTTGTAGCGACTACCTTCACCATTTTGGCTGACATGGCCCGTAACGTGGCTGGAGACAAGCTCGAGGTGGTCAGCATCACCAAACCGGGCGCGGAAATTCACGGCTATCAACCCACGCCCAGCGATATCGTCAAGACGGGACGCGCAGATTTACTGCTCTACAACGGCCTCAACCTTGAGCGTTGGTTTGAAAAGTTCTATGGTCAGATGAAAGACGTTCCTCGAGCGGTGCTGACTGACGGCATCACACCCATGAACATCAACGCAGACGCTTACAAGGGCAAGCCCAACCCACACGCCTGGATGTCGCCTAAAAACGGTCTAATTTACGTGGAGAACATTCGCAAGGCGTTTGTGAAACTGGACCCGGCCAACGCCGCCAGCTTCAACGCAAACGCCAAAACCTACAGCGCCAGACTGCGGAAAGTAGACGCCAATTTGCGCTCAAGCCTGGGTAAAATTCCTACCACGCAACGGGCGCTGGTGAGCTGTGAGGGTGCGTTTTCCTATCCGGCCAGGGATTATGGACTCCAGGAATACTACCTCTGGCCGGTCAACGCCGACGAGCAGGGCACTCCGCGCCAGATTCAGCGCACCATTGACGCGGTTCGCAAAAATAAAATTCCGGCTGTCTTTTGTGAAAGCACCGTCAACGGCAACGGAATGCGGCAGGTGGCCCAGGAAACTGGCTCGAGGTACGCGGGTCTGCTGTTTGTGGATTCGCTCAGCGACGATAAGGGACCGGTTCCCACTTATCTGAAACTGCTCGAGCACTTTGCCCGGACCTTGAGTGCGGGTCTGGTAGGAGGAAATTAAAATGCTGAACGCCCATACTTCCGCTCGAGCGCCCTTTCCACAGGCTCACTCTTCTGGGCCGAGTCTGAAAGTGGAACGGGTCAACGTGGCTTACAGTGAAGGGAAATTAGCGCTGCGCGACGCCAGTCTCACCCTCGAGCACGGGTCCATCTGTGGACTGATTGGCCTGAACGGCTCTGGTAAAAGCACACTGTTCAAGACCATCATGGGCTTTCTGAACCCACTGTCTGGCACGGTGACGGTCTTGGGGCGCTCGAGCCGCGAAGCTCAAAAAGCGGGGCAGGTGTCCTACGTACCACAAAGCGAAGAAGTGGATTGGAACTTTCCGGTTAGCGTGTGGGACGTAGTTTTGATGGGACGTTACGGACACATGAACCGCCTGCGGATTCCCAAAAAACAGGACCTCGAGATTGCCAGGGATAGCCTCGAGCGGGTGGGCATGACCGCTTTCAAGGACCGTCAGATTGGGGAGCTTTCCGGCGGTCAGCGCAAACGCGCTTTTCTGGCCAGGGCGTTAGCTCAACAGGGCCAGGTGATGTTACTAGACGAACCGTTTGGCGGGGTGGACGCCACCACCGAAGAAGTGATTATCCGACTCCTGACCGAACTCAAAAATGCGGGCCATACCGTACTGATTTCCACCCACGATTTGGATAGCGTGCGCTCGTTTTGCGACACCGTGGCCCTGATTGCGGGCCGCACCGTGCTCGAGTACGGACCCACCGAGCAGGTTTTTACCCCAGACAATTTGATGCGGGTGTTTGGCGGCGCGGCCTCACACGCAGCGTCTTAAGGAGGCTCGAGCATGGATATCGCCCAATTTTTTCAACAAGCTATCGCACCGTTTACTTACGGCTTCATGGTCAAGGCCACCCTGGTGAGCGCCCTGACTGGGGCCATCTGCGCGGTTTTGTCGTGTTACGTGATTCTCAAGGGTTGGTCTTTGATGGGAGACGCCGTTTCACACAGTGTTTTGCCTGGTGTGGTTATTGCCTATCTGGTGGGTCTGCCTTTTACGGTGGGCGCGTTTGCTTTTGGACTGCTTTCGGTGGTCTCTATCGGGTACATCAAATCACGCTCGAGGGTCAAAGAAGATACCGTGATTGGGGTGGTCTTTACCACGCTTTTTGCACTGGGTCTGGTGATGATTTCTAAAGTCTCGAGCGAGGTCCACCTGTCGCACATTCTGTTCGGCGACGTGCTGGGCATCAGTGATGGCGATGTACTGCAAACCGTCATCGTGGGAACGCTCACCCTGACTGGGGTGTTGATGTTCCGTAAGGATTTGCTGCTGTTCTGCTTCGACCCTACCCATGCCCGCTCTATCGGCCTGAATACCACGTTTCTGTATTACGCGCTGCTCACGGTACTGGCCCTGACCATCGTAACCGCGCTGCAAACAGTGGGCATTATTTTGGTGGTCGCTATGCTGGTGACACCCGGAGCTACCGCTTACCTGCTAACCGACAAATTTAGCAAAATGCTGGTTATTGCCGCCGCCTCGAGCGTGTTTTGTGGGGTGGTGGGAACCTACATCAGCTACTTTCTGGACGGAGCCACCGGAGGCTGCATTGTGGTGCTGCAAGGCATTTTATTCATGCTGGCTTTTTTCTTTGCACCCAAACACGGAATGCTGGCCAAAAGCCGGGAGCGCCGTAAAAGCCAACTCGAGGACGTACTCGAGCGGGGAAATCTGCCCTCGAGCGCTGGAGGAATGGGCAACGATTGAACTCGAGTGGGTGTCCATGCAATTGAACTCGAGTGGGTGTCCATGCAATTACAAAAAATGCTGCGCTCGAGTCTCGAGAGCAGCATTTTTTGATAGGAATTTTTTCAGGTCAGGGTTTATCTTGCGCGGTGCCGACTAAGTACATGTACCCAGCAAGCAACAGCATCAGCGCAGTATAAATCAGGCGAAGTCCCAGCAGGTTTTTCCCACCAAAGCCCACGAAGTAGTCAAAAGCTAACGCTGCCAAAACCAGTAGAGCAAGAACCCAGCCCACCGCGTACTGATGCTGTGCGATGAAACGGCGCAATTGCGGTAATGCTGTGACTCTAGTCATTTGAAACCTCCAGACCTTCAATCACTTGCCAGCGCGACTTCCCCATTCCTAACATTGCCATCGGCTTTCATTTTTTCAATGGCAAAAAAGTAAATCAGGGTGCCAAAAGCTGCTTTGGCCAGAATATCTGCCAGGGTATATCCCACCTGCACCGCAATAATTCCGCTGGCCGAGAGACCGCCCAAGATGACAGGCAACAGGTAAGCAATCGGGTAAAAGCCCCAGGAAGCGAACAGCAGCAAGCGAAGGTTACGAACCAGCACCTGAACACGTTCGGATTGTTGGGCCAACGACTTACCTAGCTCCACAAATAGGGTGTAAACGATGTACACAAACGGAATGGTGCTCAGCGTACCCCACAGCAGGCGGGTTCCGGTATCAAACGACACTTCGCCGGGGTAGCCCAACACAATCATGGCGAAAGCAGCAATCACCAGGCGTCCAATCATTCCTGACACCACGTTGCTGGCTAGGGCCAAAACGGCTACGGTTTCCACCAGCAGGAGTGGCACGGTGAGTATCCAGTCTGCATAGCGGTAAGCGTCGTTAAAAGGTACTCCAGTGGCTCGGTATACCCCGTCGGTGAGGGCGTAAGCCTCGTTCCAGGAGTTGAAGATGCGGAAGTAGTGGTAGCAGGCCACCGCCACTACTAACGCTGATACCAACATAGCGGGCTGATACTTGGCGCTCAAATTTTGCCGCCCCAGCACAAAGAAGATGAACGATGCGCCCATCGTGGCGATGGTGATAGAGAGCATCTGGTACACCAGCAAAAACTGGCTTGAGGTAAGCTCGAGCGGCTTTGGAAGCGGCTGTACCGGGGCGTCGGTGGGCTGAACCCCCGCTGTCGCTAGAGCTGCGCCCGCTAAAGCGAACAGGCCCATCATCGCTACCTTGCTTATGACCGACGGAACAATGGACTTCTTCACACGTCTCCTCCTAAAACACCAGAATTTAGACAAGACAAAATGAACCTCACCATTAAGGTTCTGTTTATCGAAGTCAGGACTAGTGTTACGCGATAAGATTAGTCCTCTGAACACGCCATCGACAACGGATATACTACAATTCACGTTTTTCTCGTACTATAAACCCACAGAAGATGTATCTTATGCCGTTTAGGGGTTGACACGCCATGTGGGACGAGGGGTCCGAATGGAACAGGAGTTTTTTGTCGTGTTTTTGACGCGGCTCGAGTTACTTCATTTTTTGGCCTGCGTGCTGCACGCTTCCTGAACCCCTAAACGGCATATCTTGTATTACATATTTTGAGGTTTAAAACTTGTGATTCGTTTCCCTGCAATTAGTGCAGTTCGAGCCATCACACATCCTTTAATACTTTAACTGATAATGATATACTCTTATCAAAAAATCCTCGCTCGAGGGTCAGTAGCACAATCTTGTGTTTTCCGTGCGACTTGACGCTTGCCTGACAGTGCGCTCATACCGTGAAGTGGATGAAAAACGCAATATTTATGATGGCAGGTCTGGCGCTCCTCTCGAGCGCGGCCCAGGCGGCGAGCACGGTTAAAATTTATCCCTACAGCGGGGCTAAATTCCTGGCAGGTCAGAAGTTCGACTTGCGAATCGAAGTGGAAGGCATTCAGGGCGCAGACAGCTACACTGTGACCCTGGACGGCAAGCCGGTGAACGGACTGGTGCGCTCGAGCAGTGGCGCGGGCAAGACCGAGTGGATGTTGCGCGACTTTATGTTCATGACCAAAGGGGACCACACCCTCAGCGTGAGCGTCACCGACGGTAGTGGTACCAAAACCCAGACTGCCACCTGGAACGCGGTGGTCAATGCTCGAGTGGGCAAGCAGGCCAAAAATATCATCGTGTTTTGGGGCGACGGCATGGGCTGGAACACCCTGCAAGCCGCTGAAATCATTGGCAAGGGTTACAACCCGGTCAACGGTCAGCCGCTGGGTCGCCTGAACATAAACACCAAGGTGGACGGCATGGCCAGCGTCACCACCTCGAGCTATGACAGCGTGATGGCTGACTCTGCCAACACCGCCTCGAGCTTTATGACCGGACAAAAGGTGCTGGTCAACGCGCTCAACGTGTCCCCGGATAACACTCCCGAGACCCTGGACAACCCCAGATTCGAGACCCTGGCGGAGATGCTGAACCGCACCCGTGGTATGGGCATTGGCATCGTGAGCACCACCTACGGCACCGACGCTTCTCCCGCTTCCGTGACCACCCACACCCGCAGGCGCGGCGATTCCGCCGCCATCGCCGACCAATACTTCACCGGAGCAGCCAAACCCGATGTGATGCTGTTCGGCGGCTCTTACGACTTTATTCCTCAAACCAGCCCCGGCTCGAGGCGTAAAGACAACAAAAACTGGATTGACGAGTCTCAGAAACTTGGCTTCAGCTTTGTGGATAGCCGCACGAGTCTGCTAGCCGCCAACACCAATAAGCTGTTCGGGCTGTTCAACCTGGACAACATGCCCAGCTACCTGGACCGCGCCCAGTACAAAGACCCCAAAATGATTGGCAGCTTTACCGACATGCCCTACCTGTGGGACATGACCAACAAGGCCATCGAGACGCTGAGCAAAAATTCCAACGGCTTCATCTTGTTCGTAGAAGCGGGCATGATTGACAAGTACGAGCACCCCCTGGACTGGCAGCGCGGCCTGTGGGACGTGCTCGAGCTGGATAAGACCGTGGAGCAGGCCCGAAACTGGGCTGCCGCACGCGGTGATACTCTGGTTCTGGTCACCGCCGACCACTCGCACAGCATCAGCGCTTATGGCGGCTATGACCTTAGCAAAGGTCCAGGTCAGCGTAGCGCGGTGGGTGTTTACGAGAAAGCGGGCTTTCCCGACTACTACAAGAATCTGGATGCCAATGGTATTCCACTGGTACAAAACAAAGCCACCCGTGGCCTTGCCGTGGGCTTTGCCGCAGTTCCCGATTATTGTGAAAACTACATTGGCAGTGGCCCCGTGACCCAAAGCCCTACGGTGAGCGACGGCAAGGGCGGCTTTGTTCCCAACCCCGAGATTTGCAAAACCGGCGTGCAGCGCACCGGAAACCTGGACCCCGCCTCGAGCCAAGGTGTTCACACCTCGGACCCCTTCCCCCTGTTTGCTTACGGCCCCGGCAGCCAGAACTTCATGGGACCGATGGACCAAACTGAGCTGTTCTTCAGCATGGCTAAAGCATTGGGTCTCAACCCCGCCAGCGAAGCCCGCAAGAAGTAAGTTTTACGGCTCGAGCGCTCCCTTTCCACACCGGAAAGGGAGTTTTTAACTCGAGGGTGAGCGAAATAAACACAATCTTCACCGCTCGAGCAAGGATAATACAATCATGAACCGACGCACTTTTTTAGCCACCACCGGCATTTTTACCCTGTCGTTTCTAGGACAATCCAGGGCGGCGGAATCGCTCAAGTTTGCAGACCTGTACAGCAAAATTACCGTGCGCGGGGTGGAGTTTTCACCCCGCCTCAAGGGCCTCAATGGTCAAAAGGTAGAGATGAAGGGCTACATGGCCCCACCCCTCAAGCCCAAGCTGGACTTCTTTGTGCTGACCCGTCAGCCGCTGGCGATGTGTCCGTTTTGTACCACCGCCGCCGACTGGCCCCCAGACATCGTGCTGGTGATTATGCCGGACGGCAAAGAACTCAGTCCTAGTACGGGGGCGCTCGAGGTGACGGGTCGGCTCGAGGTGGGCATCAAGCGCGACGATGAAACGGGTTTTGTCAGTTTGGTGCGGCTTTATGCGGACGGCGTAAAGGAAATCTAGCCTTGCTAGCAAACATTTAGGGCGCACCCTTGTGCGCCCCTCTTTTTTTGACTTGAACTTTTTTGAGGCGAACTTGTTTGAACTGGCTTTTTTGAGCTGACCTTTGCCTGACCTTAAAGCTTGACGATAAATTGTTCTCAATATCAGCCCCAGGAGACCTCATATGTTGCAAACGCAGGGAATACAACACCGTTACGGCTCTGAGGTTACGCTCGAGTACCCGGACTTCACGCTCGAGGCCGGAGGTCAACTGGTCGTGACCGGGCCGTCTGGGTCAGGTAAAACTACCCTGCTGCACTTTGTGGCTGGCCTGCTGCGGCCCAGTGCAGGTACTATCAAGCTGGATTCCCTCGAGATTACTGCACTAGGAGAGTCGCAAAGGGACTCATACCGCTCGAAGAACATTGGTTACGTGTTTCAAGACTTTCACTTAATGGAAGGCTATAGTGCGCTCGAAAACGTGTTGTTGGGGCTGGGGCTGGCCTCCAGGCAGAACAAAATGCGGGCGCTCGAGGTTTTGAGTCTGGTGGGTCTGGGCAAACGTACAGGACACACCCCGCGCCAACTGTCCACCGGAGAGCGGCAGCGGGTGGCGCTGGCTCGAGCGGTGGCACACCGTCCCAAAATCTTGCTGGCGGACGAACCCACCGCGCACCTGGACCGACGGCGAGCAACGGAAGCGCTCGAGCTGCCCAAAACCACGGCCTCGAGTATTGGAGCAAGTCTGATGGTGGTCACACACGACGAGCGGGTGATGGACGTTTTTGCGCGTCGGCTCGAGGTGGGAAGTTCTGGCCTTGAAGCTCTGGCTCGAGCAGAGGTGCTGGCATGATGTTCTGGATTGCGCTAAGAAACCTGCGGGTACACTGG
>JACMOA010000298.1 GCA_014378225.1 Deinococcales bacterium
CGAGCGGCTTTTATTTTTTTGGACCTTGCCTTCTGCTTTCTGCCTTCCGCTTTTTACGAATACACCCCTCAAATTCAGCTTCCCTATTTCACCACCGGCGCTCGAGCGATGGCTTCCAAAGCTCGAGCGGCCAGTCTATTCATGGTCAGGCCCTGAACCACAATAGAAAAGACCACCACTACATAAGTCATGACCAGAAAGGTTTCCCTGATAGGCGACGGTGGAAGCGCCAGCGCCAGCGCCAGCGCAATTCCGCCGCGCAAGCCACCCCACACCAGCAGGCGCAAACTGTACGGCTCGAGCTTGTTGGGTTTTCGCAGAACCTGAATCGGCAGCCCCACACTCACCGCTCGAGCCAGTAGCGCAATAGGAATGGCGATGATGCCCAGCAGCAGCGCCTGACCACTAAAGCCCACAACCAACACCTCGAGTCCCACCAGCACAAACAGCAGGGCGTTGAGCATCTCGTCGGTGAGGTGCCAGAACCCCTCGAAGAGTTCCTTGTTTTTAGGTGCGACGGCACGGTTGGGGGCCATTAAGCCTGCTACCACCATTGCCAGCGGCCCGGACACGCCCAGGCGGGTAGCCAGCGCGTAGCCCCCGGTCACCACAGCCAGGGTAATCAGCACCTCCACGGTGTAATCGTCCACTTTACCCAGTAAGAAATAGGCCACCAAGCCCAAAGCAGCTCCAAAACCCACCCCACCCCCGGCCTCGAGCGCGAAGAGTTGCAGTGCACCCATAAAATCGGTAGCGTGACCCTCTGACCCACCTAGCCCCGCCACGCTGAGCAGCACTACAAACAAGACCACGCCCACGCCGTCGTTGAGCAGGGATTCTCCTGCTACTAAAGTTTGAACCCGTTCGGGCAAACCTGCTTTTTTGAGCAGTGCCAGCACTGCCACCGGGTCCGTGGGGCTGATAATGGCTCCAAACAGCAGCGCCAGCGGAAAAGAAATCTCGAGGCCAAAGGCTTGCATTAAGCCGTAAGTGAGACCCCCGATAATGAAAGTGGAAAGCAGGGTGGAGAATAGGGCTAAGGTGAGCACCAACCCCCGTTGCCGCCACAGCGCACGTCCATCAAGGCTTAGCGCCCCGGCAAACAGCAAAAAACTGAGCAGGCCCTGAAAGAGCACCTGGTCAAAAGGAAGCTGTTTTAGCGCCGCTCGAGCACTCTCCACACCGGGCCAGCCCAGCGCTCCGGCAAACAGTACCCCTAAGCCAATCATCATACCCATCAGCATCACCCCGATACTGGCCTCGAGCCGCAAAAAACGGTGGTTAAGGTAGCTGCACAGCGCAGTGAGCGTGACCAGAATGCTGACCAGTTCAAAGGGAGACATGTGGACCTGAAAAAGCTTTACCGAAGACGAACTTGTTAAAAATAGGGTTGAAACTCGAGTAAACGTTCATTTTTCACCTTGCCCATGCGATTTTTCAAATTCACAAGAATGCTCGAGAAACCAAAAAAAGACGAAGACTGCCTTGACTGTCTCCACCAAAGTCGCCTATTGGGGCGTCCCTAAATATAAGTTTATGCTACACGCTCGAGCGGGTTGCAAAAGCAGAGCGTCTTACAGATGGCCCATTTTATCCGCTCGAGCTTTCACAGCCCGCTCACCCTGAAAGGAACGATGGAGTAAAGAAACCTTCCACTGTTCCCTTTAATTTGCTTACCTACCTCGAGCTGACTAAGCCAGAGCGCTCGAGCAGGGCTTCTGGGTCTGGTTCACGGCCCACAAAATCGCGGAAAAGCTGGGCCGGGTCTGCGCTGTTTCCCCTGCTGAGAATGGTGTCCACATACTGACTACCTACCTCACGGCTCAGCAGCCCTTCACGGCGAAAGCGCCCAAAGGCGTCGGCCTCGAGCATTTCGGACCATTTGTAGCTGTAGTACCCGGCGGCGTACCCACCGGAAAACAAATGGCTAAACGAGGCAAGGCTGGCAAAGGAGCGAGGCAGCGGGGTGGTATAAAACGGGGCCATCACCGTTCGGGCAAACTCGAGCACGTCACCATTTTGTAGGGGGGTGTAATCGGTGTGCAGCCGAATATCCACTGTACCAAAAGAGAGTTGGCGCATGGACCCATTGGCGGCCCAAAAGTTTTGTGCGGCCATCATTTTAGTGTATAAACTCTCTGGCAGGGTTTCGCCTGTTTGATAATGCCTCGCCAGTAGGTCCAGAGTTTCACGCTCCCAGCACCAGTTTTCCATCAGTTGACTGGGCAGTTCCACCCAGTCCCTGGCCACATGGGTTCCGGCCTGCGCCCGTAGTTCCACGCTCGAGAGTGCCAAATGAAGCAGGTGTCCAAATTCGTGAAACACGGTTTCGACTTCGCGGTGGGTCAGCAGGGCAGGTTTTTCATCGGTGGGTGGGGTCATGTTGCCACACATCAAGCCCAAATGCGGCTCGAGCTTACCCCTCGAGCGGTCTCCGCTCAAAAAGGCGTTCATCCACGCACCGCTGCGTTTGCTGTCTCTGGGAAACCAATCGGTGTAAAAGGACGCGATGTGCTGCCCCGATTCTGTGGTAATGCGGTAAAACTGCACTTCCTCATGCCACACGCTCGGCGCAGGGGCCTGCTGCACCGTCACGCCAAAAGTGCGCTGCACAATTTCGAACAGGCCACTCAACACCCGCTCGAGCGAAAAGTAAGGCCGGGTTTCCTCGGGGTCAAACTCGAAACGGCTTTGGCGCAGTTTCTCCACGTAATAGGCCACGCCCCAGGGCTGAAGGTCTGGGGCATCACGGCCCTCGAGCGCGTGGTAAAACTCGAGCAGTTCGGCGTTCTCGCGCTCGAAAAAGGGCTGAATGCGGCTCTGCATGTCTTCAAGGAAACTTTGCACTCGCGCCCCGTTCCCGGCCATGCGGTCTTCGGTGGCGAGGTCGGCAAAGTGGGCGTAACCCAAGAGGTGGGCTTTTTCCTGCCTCAGCTCGAGGATTTCGGTCAATAGGGGCCGATTGTCTCGCCCTTCCTCGGTAGCCTTGTGGTTGTAAGCTTCCCACATTTCCTGCCTAAACCCTTGATGGTCGGCGTAATCCATCACCGCCGTGTAGCTGGGCGCTTGCAGGGTAAATCGGTAGCCCTCGAGATTCTTACTCTGGGCGCTCAACTGGGCCGCCTCGAGCGCGGTCTGAGTCAATCCCGAGAGCCGAGCGTCGCCCTCGGCAAAGAGCCACTCCACCGCTTTGGTGGAGTCCACCACGTTTTGTCCAAACTGAGTAGTCAACTCGCCCAACTGCGAAGCAATTTCAGCAATCCGCACCTTGTCTGCACCCTGTAAATCTGCACCGTCGCGCCGGAATTGCTCGAGGGTTTTAACTAGCAGCCGCGCTCGAGGTCCAGTCAGAGCCTTGGCTTCGTCTGTGGCAGCGTACGCTTTAAGCGCATTCCACAGCCCTGCGTTGAGCGCAATACTGGCGTAGAAAGCGCTGTACAGTGGAACTACACTGTTCCAGGCCGCCCGTAGGTCTGGGGTCGTCACCACGCTCTCGAGGTGTCCCGCAATTCTGAGTGCAAACTCGAGTTCAGAGTCTAGCTCGGATAGGGCTAGTACAGTGTTTTCAAAGGTACGAACCTGGTTAAGTCGAACAATACCCTCGAGCCGACCCTGAGCCAGCCTGATGAGCTGTTCCACCGCTGGGGCGATGTGTTCGGGTTTAATTTGGTCAAAAGGAATATTGAAACGTGGCTCGAGCAAAGGGTTTTCGGTAAGGACGGCGGTCATGGTCTCAGTATAGCGGAGCTGACAAAAGCTTGACTGAGTTTAAAATTAAAATCTTCATCGGGTCATTTCGGGGTGGTCGGTGGTCAGTAAAGACAAACGACTACAACAGAAAACCAAAAACCCAGCTCACATCAACGATTTCGGCGTTTCTGGTGAACTCAACTCCTCAAGTACATTTTTATAAAGGACCACCAGGGTAGAGCGCTCCACATCTTCCTTCAGCGCGTGCTCGAGCGGGGTAGCAATTTCACCCAGTCGCACAAATCCCAGGGTGCTTCCGGTACCGCGCAAACTGTGAACCTGCTGACGCAGTTCCTCGAGCGGTCCTCCCGCCATGACCTCATTCCAACACCCCTCGAGGGCCGCCCTACGATGGGGAATTTCGCTCAGAAAATGGTCCTGGAGCTTTTTCATCTCGAGGGCCAGCAGCGCTTCTAAATCGTCGTCATTCATGGGTGATTGTTAGTATAGGGGAGCAGAGGGAATTAGCGGGTTTCTCCCACCACGCTCGAGTGGTTCCACAAATCGCGGATATCTCCGGCCAGTCCCATCGGGTTAAAGGGTTTGGGAATCACCCCTATTGCGCCCAGCGCCAGATAGCCTTCTACCTCATGACGCTGCACTTTGGCGGTCATAAAAATGGCAGGAATAGTCGCGCACCCCTCGAGCAGACGCAGCTTCTGGAGCGTGCTTACCCCGTCCAGTCCCGGCATCATCACGTCCAGCAAAAACAAGTCTGGCAGGTACTCGGGAGCCACCTCGAGCGCTTCAAAGCCGTTTTCACACATTCGGACTTCAAAGCCGCCCACCCGTTCCAGAGCAAGCAGTGCCACAGCCCGGATATCCGGTTCGTCTTCTACCATCAGTATTCGCTTGAGAGGTTGGGCCACGCCAGATTCTCCTAGTTCATTTTCATTATACGGTAAAGCTAGCTTAGGGGCTTGACGGAGAATTGGGGTCGCTGGGGTCGCTGGGATCTGGAGCATCAGAGCTGGAGTCGCCTGAGTTGTCAGGAACGGGTGATACTTCCTGTAGAGGTATATCGGGAATGGATTCGCTCGAGGGTTCATCAAAAGGAACTTCGCTCGAGATGGGATTTTCCCCAGAATTATCTGGAATACTTTCCACGCTCGAGCCGTCTGTTCCAGAGTTGGGCAGAGGAGCGGGAAACTCAGGAGGGTCGTACAGCGCGACATCGGCTGCGGGTACTCGGCGCTCTATGCGGTTTTGGGGCAGTGTGTTGGCGTCTGCACGGTAGCCGGTACGCGAATCCAGCTCGAGCACTACCGTGTCGTCCTGCGGAATCTGCACTTCTGGCTCGAGTTGCGGAGTGGGCTGTGGCGTAGATTGCGGGTTAGCCTGGGGAGCCTCCTGTGGCTCTGGAGGCTGTGCTTGAGGAGCTTGGGCCTGCTGAACCGGACGCGCTGGCACGGGTGCAGCGGCGAGTTCTATCGCTACTCGCCGCCCCCCTAGCCATGCGTAACCAATTCGGTCTGGGGTGGGGTAGCTCTTGCGGGGTTTGCCCTCGCGCGCACCTGCCACCATATCGCG
>JACMOA010000299.1 GCA_014378225.1 Deinococcales bacterium
ACATCGTGAAGCCTTCGTTTCTGGGACAGCGCACGCTCGAGGATTACCCACTCGAGTCCCTGCTGCCGTTTATAGACTGGACCCCGTTTTTCATCGCCTGGGAGATGCGCGGGATTTACCCGACCATCCTGAACGACCCGATGCAGGGCTTCGAGGCCAAAAAACTCTTTGAGGACGCGCAGAAGTTGCTCGAGCGTATGATTCTCGAGCGCCGCTTTATCGCGCAGGCAACCTTTGGCTTCTGGCCTGCCTCGCGGTCTCAGGACGACATCGTGCTCTATACCGACGACTCGAGAACTGAGGTAGAAAATGTGATTCACACACTTCGACAGCAGCGCGATAGTGTTGGACCCAACTACGCCCTGGCCGACTTTATTGCGCCCCCCATTGACGGCAAAGAGGGCGATTATCTGGGCATGTTCGCCGTGACCATTCACGGTGCGGACGAGATGGCAAGAAAATTTGAACTCGAGCACGACGATTACAACGCCATCATGGTCAAGGCGCTGGCAGACCGATTGGTCGAGGCGTTTGCGGAAAAACTTCATCAGGACGTGCGAAAAGAGCACTGGGGCTACGCGCCAGACGAAGTGCTCGAGAACACCGACCTCATCCGGGAGCGCTACCGGGGTATCCGGCCCGCGCCAGGGTATCCGGCCTGCCCGGAGCACACCGAGAAGCGCACGATTTTTGCGCTGCTCGAGGCCGAAGGGGTGGGCATGACCCTGAGTGAAAACTGCGCCATGCTTCCGGCCTCGAGCGTGAGTGGGTTTTACTTTGCCCACCCGGAGAGCAAGTATTTTGCGGTGGCCCGGATTGGGCGCGACCAGGTGCAGGATTACGCCAGGCGCAAGGGCTGGACGCTCGAGGAAACCGAGCGCTGGCTGGGGCCTGTGCTGAGTTATGAGCCGGAAGTGGAGCGAGTTGTAGCAGCAGATTGAGAAATCGTCGAGGGTCAGTCGGACAGTTCTACTACGTCCACACCTTGCTCGAGGAAGGTCTTGAGCTGTTCAAACGCTCGAGCAAAGACCTCGCGCAGATAGGCATTTGTGGTGTTTCCACACGTCACCCAGAGCACCTGCGGCGGTGGTCCAAGCCGTTTGACCAAATCCACAAAATCCCGGTCTTTCGAGACCAGCACCACGCCTGCCGCTCGAGCCTCATCCCAAAGCTCGAGGTCTTCTGCATCGCGCATTCCCAGATAGCATGCAGAGTAGACCTCGAGGCCAAAAGTCTGTGTGAGCCAGGGGGCCAGTCCGGGCGGAAGCTGTGCGTCTAGCCAGAGAATCACGCCACCACTCTAGGGAAATCAATGCGCTGAGCGGCAAAACGCAAGCAGGCCCAGATATCTTCGCGCTCGAGGTCGGGAAAATCCTGCAAAATCTCGGCCTCACTTACACCCGCCCCAAGCATCTCGAGCACATCCGAAACCCGAATTCGCATTCCCCGAATGCACGGACGCCCCCCACATTGCAGTGGGTTATAAGTGATGCGCTCGAGCAGGGTTTGAGCCTGGGACATGATGGCATTATAGCGGGTAGGCTAGACTGAACCCATGACAACCCAACTCGAGCGCTCGGAACGCCTGACCAAAGCCGAGTGGCGAGAACTCGAGAAGCAGACGGGTTTACGCCACGAGTATTTGGACGGTTGGGTTTTCGAGATGCCGAAGGAAAGCCGAAAGCACAATGTTATTGTGGGAAATCTGCTCGAGGTTTTGCGCCCCATTGCTCGAGCAAAAAATTGCGATGTGTTCGTTCTATCCGTGTCCACACAGGTTGAAGAGGGCCGCAGCCTTTACTACCCGGATTTGGTTGTCACCTGCGACCCCAGCGACGACGACCCTTACGAAATCCGCCGTCCGTGTCTGATTGTGGAAGTGCTTTCGCCCAGTACCGCTGGTAAAGACAAGCGTGAAAAGCTGAAAGCCTACACCGACCTTCCCACCCTCGAGCGCTATGTGCTGATTGACCAGGAGGCGCGGCGCGTGGAAGTGCACCGCAAGCATTCCTGGAACTGGACCTATCAGGAACTGCTCGAGGACGGAGAATTTGACGTTCCCTGCCTGGGCGGGAGCATCACGCTCGAGCAGGTTTATGCGGGGTTAGATTGACGCTCGAGTGGTCCAAATTTCCTACCCGTTTGGGTTGGTGTGGTTGCGCTCGAGGGTTTGATTTTGGCTTCTCGAGCGTATGCCAAATTGGAAACCGGGTGAGATGATGCCAACTGAAAAAGTTAAGTCTACCGCTTCCGTGGCCCTTCCATTGGGCCGCTTCCTCGAGCGTTACCAGAAAAAGCATAACCTTCCTACCCGCTCAGAAGCGCTCGAGCAGGCCATTAAACTTTTGCAAGAACGTGAACTCGAGCGGGAGTATGCAGAAAGTGCGCTCGAGAACGACCCCATTCTGGGAAAATGCGCTGCTGGGCGGCCTGGACAATACACCCGTGGCTTAGTTAGACATCACCGACCTCGAGCTGCTGAATCACACCCTAAAATTACATCTGTATTTGCCTTGATTGAAGTTGGATTGAACGGCTCGAGGGTTGGGTGATTCTTAAAATCGTGGATTACTACTACAGCATTTCCCGTAACTCCACGCAGAAAAAAATCTTTCATCTGGAGCTGAACAGTTCGTTTTGCTCGAGAGTTCTCATCTCATCATTCCCAGAAATACTATCTGGAGCTGAGGGAAATGCTGTAGAGTGTACTTCACCCGCTCGAGCGCTAAACTAACCCCATGCACTTCAGCACCTTTCCTCCCAAAACAGGTGAGTGGCAGGCTCTCTTTTCTCCTAAAACCCTCGAGCGGGGACGCATTTTGATGGGTCGGGACGCCGTAGAACTGCTCGAGCGCAATCCTACACTGCTGTTGGGCCGGGTACAGGGCAGTGAACATCAACCCTATCAGGTTCTGTTGCGCTCGAGCGGAACTTACACCTGCTCCTGTCCTTCGGATGTGCAACCCTGCAAACATGTGGCAGCGCTGCTTTTTTATGCAGAGTCTCACTTTGAGGCGGGCGCGACCACTTCAGAAAACTGGCTCGAGAACCTGGACCCCATTCAGGCTAAAATCTTGTTGCTCGAGCTGGCTCAGGACCCTCTGGTACGGGGAAAACTGGTGCAAAAAGCCCATACCGTTCATCCGGGCGCTTGGGACGCTTTGAGCGCTTTTTTGGGCGTGCTCGAGCGTGGCGACAACATTGAGTACGAGTCTGAACTAGCAGAGGCAGCCTTCGAGGAACTCGAGAACCTGCCCAGTGCAGAAAAGCGCATACAGAGTGCAATTTTGATTGACCTGCTCGAGAATTTCGAGATGCAGGACGAAGGGTACGACCCCCACGACGACAATGGTGAAGGCTACTGGGAAGACCTTGCAGGCGAGTGGCGCAGTCGGGCGGAAGGCATACTGGGCAGCGCACTGCTCGAGGCCGGCGATGTAGACGGAGCGCTGGAGTTTCTGCTGCCCCGCGTGCCAGGAGAACCAGACCTGTGGCCGCGTGCGCTCGATGCGGCCTTAAAACACCCGCAGGGCCGCCAGAAGCTCGAGGCTATGCTGGACTCACCCCAGTGGGACCGGGGCTACCGCAAGGGTCAAAACATCACGCTGCGCCGTGATTTGATTCGCCACTTTGATGGCCCCACCGCCTACGAACGCGAACTTCGGGCGCATCTGGACACCTCTTCGGATTACCTCGAGCTGTTCAACTTTCTGCTCGAGGAAGGGCGCAAAACAGAGGCTCTGGACCTCGCCTCAGCCGGAGTTCGCACGTTTGGCGGCAAGGGAAACCAGTACAGCGACAACACCGTTTGGATGCGCGTCATGCCAGGAGACGCGGTGGGTCAGATGCTGGACACGCTGCGAATTGAGCGGCGCTCCTTTGAGTGGGAGCGGGTAGCATTCCGGCGCACACCCTCGCTCGAGCTGTACCACAGCTTCAAAAATTACCCCGAGTTCGAGCTAGCGCGGGAAGAACTGCTGCGTGACCCCATGCTGGATGGGGTCCTACTCGAGCTGTTGCTGGACGACCGGGATTTGCCCGCGCTCGAGCGTTTTATCCAAAAACATCCCACCCCCAAGTTTGCTCTGAAGGTCAAAGCCCATTTCCCCGAAGCCTGTAAGGTCATTTTCAAGCGGGCGACACTCGAACTCGTCCAGCAGGGGAACCGTACTGCTTATGCACAGGGCGCACGTTGGGCAGGTGAATATCTGGCGCTCGAGCCGGGTGAAGTGGGCCAGAATTGGCTACGCGACCTGCTCGAGCACAATAAACGGCGCAGTGCGCTTCTGGACGAGTTCAAAGCGCTGCGGAAGCTGCTTTAAAAAACTGGGAAAACCCTCTCCACTGCTCTACACTGAATCCATGACCTCCGCCCTTCCCTCTCCTCCCGGCTCGAGTGACAAAACCCGGCTCGAGCGCATTCTGAACGGCCTCAGCCGCTTTCCTCACCGTGGCAGCACCACCGAGGGGGAGTTTGAAGCCGCCGAATTTCTGGGGCGCGAACTGAATTTACAGGGCTTCGACGTGCTCGAGCAGCCGTTCGAGTCTCCTACCACCTATTCCTGGAACGTGGTAGGCGCAGCAGGACTGCTGGCGCTGGGAACGCTGTTTGCCTGGGGAAATCTGTGGTTGGGCGTTCCCATTGCAGCACTGGGCGCGTGGTGGCTGGTGGCGCATTTTTCGCTCGAGCCACACTTTTTAGATTTCTTCATTCCCAAAGCCAAATCTCGCAATCTGGTGGCCCAATTTGGCCCTCGGGTGGGTGGAACCGGAGAGAAGCATCTGGTGTTGATGGCCCACTACGACACCGCCAAGAGTGCATTTCTCTACAACCCCGCTCGAGTGGGAACCTTCCGGCTAAATTTCCTGCTCAATATCGTCCTGGCAGTTCTTGCGCCCTTTCTGGCCCTGGCGCGGCTGTATGTAAACCCGCTCGAGCCGATTTTGCTGGTGCTGGCCCTCTATTTCGCGGTCAATGCGGTGCTGTTCTTTTTGCGCGAACAGAACGAACCGTTTGTCAACGGAGCCAACGACAACGCCAGCGGGGTCGCGGCGGCGGTAGAGGTTGCCCACAGAGTTTGGGGCAAGTTAGACGCTCGAGTGACCCTGGTCCTGACCGGATGCGAGGAGGTGGGCGCGAGGGGCGCGGCAGAGTTCCTGGCAGCGTATTTGAAGGGCCTCGAGCCGCAGGAGTACGCGCAAACCCTGGTGCTGAATCTGGACAATGTGGGCCGGGGAGATTTGCGCTACGCCACCGGAGAAGGCATGGTGAAGTTCTACCGCTACCCCTCGAGCGTGACCGCACTAGCTCAGGATTTACCCGTTAAAGCCCAACCTCTCGAGTACCGACTGGCCTACTTTGACACGCTACCGTTTGTAAAGGCCGGAATTCCCTGCCTGACGCTCATTGCACTCGAGGACGGCCTGATTCCCAACTGGCACTGGCCCACCGATACCCTCGAGAACGTAGATTTGGCCGCTGTAGAACGGGCCGCAGACTTTGCCGAAGCATTAGCCTTCAGGTGGGTACACCGTGACGCAAATTAACAAAGATACACGGCCCGAAGTGGACGTTGCGATTTCCCCCCGTCCTGGACAAATCAGCACCTATCGGACTCTGTCGGCAAATTCAAAACCTTCATGCTTGTGTTCTCTCGAGGCGTTGACTTTGGCGGTTGGGGCGAGGCAGCGCCCCACCCCAACTGGGCCTTTTCGACGCAATGCTCAGGTAGGGGTCGGGCGCTGTCTTGGACAAAACAGCACCTTCGGGCCTGCCCGCTGCCTGACCCGCGACGCCCGAAAAGCGCCGCTCGAAGGAACTAAAACGAGTTCGCCAACAGAGTCCTATCGGGCCTGCCCGCCGCTCTCCATCCCCTCCGCTCCCCAT
>JACMOA010000300.1 GCA_014378225.1 Deinococcales bacterium
CAGCGCCGCGCCGCGCTTGCGGGCCTCCTGGTCGAGGGGGCTATCCGGCCCAATCAGCGCTGCTACGTCCGAAACGTGAACCCACAGCCGAAAATTTCCATCCTCGAGCTGTTCGAGTGAAATCGCGTCGTCCGGGTCTCCCGCACCTTCATCGTCTATAGCGTAACTTTCCAGAAATGTGAGGTCCAGCCGAGCCTCGTCTAAAAAGGCCAGAACCTCACTCATCGGCGGATTTAAAACTACGCCCATGCGCGAAGGGTAGGGGTTCTTGCTCGAGTCCCATAGCCCAATTCTCAGCAGCAGCGCGTGAGCGGCTTCCGGGGTTTCGGACTGACCCAGCGCACCCATCAGCTTGCTTTTCTGGACCCGGCCCAGCGCCAGATTTTCCAGCTCGAGCAGGCGGGTTTTGTCCTCTGGTAGGTAAGTTCCAGCCCGCAGGCGCTCGAGGAATTCCTTTTCCCGTTCCCCCTGTGCCAACTTCTCGAGCGCGTCCTGACGAATTTTTGCTAGGGTTTCACTCGAGCGGGGTCTCAGTTTGTCCGGCGTTCCCTCGAAGTACGGGGTTTGCCCGATGTAGTGCCACATCCAGTAAGCATCCGCTACGCCAAACCCACCAAAAAGCATAGTGGACAGGTCCTCGAGCGTGGTGTCTTCCCCCTCGAGCAGTTCCCAGATTTCAGCCAATTCTTCAGGTGGGTGGCTGAGCTGCATCGGTCCCTGAAGCAGTTGGGCCGCGTCCCGGTAAGGACCAGGGTGCAGCAGCACAATATCTTTGGGGCGCACTTTTTCCTTGCTGCCGCCCAGCACATCAATTTCTATTTTTTCAGCGCTCGAGAGCACTCGAGCCACTTTTGTTTTGTAAAGCACTAAACTTCCCAGCGGAAAAGACATACGGAACAGCGTAGCAGATGGGGAAATGGCGCTCGAGCTTTCTCAATTCGCTACACTCGAGCCACCATGACCGCACCCACCATCAGAGTCGCCACCTCGCATGACCTCGAGCCAACCCTCGAGATTTATAACCACGCCGTAAGGCACACCACTGCCAGCTACGACTACGACCCCCGCCTCATGCTCGAGCACCAGAAATGGTACGCAGACAAGCTCGAGCACAACTTTCCCTTACTTATTGCGGAACAGGAGGGCCAGGTGGCGGGTTTTGCCACTTACGGAATGTTCAGAACTAAAATTGGCTATCAATACACCGTGGAGCACTCGGTTTATGTTCACCCAGAGTTTCAGGGCCACGGCGTAGGTAGCGCCCTGATGCCGCCTTTAATTGAAGTCGCTCGAGCGCAAAATCACCACGTCATGATGGCGGGCATAGACTCGAGCAACGCTGGAAGCATTGCCTTTCACAGGCGGTTTGGCTTTGTGGAGGTCGGGACTTTACCGCAGGTGGGTTTCAAATTCGGGCGCTGGTTAGATTTGCTGTTTATGCAGCTCACCCTGGACCCTGGCGGCTCGAGAACCTGAACCCAAAAGAAGAAGGGCGGAATTCCAATTTCCGCCCTTCTTACTCGAGTGTTTTTTCTCAAAACTCAGAAATCATCGCTCAAAACTCATCGCTCTTCGCAACACCCTAATCCGCAGGTTGCTCGAGGCCCTTGTTACGGCGGTTGTACTGCACGCTCGAGTACAAGGAAAGGACGATAAAGCCCACCCCAATTAAACCGGTAATCAGCTCTGGAATGTGAATATTGCGGTTCAGCGAAATAATCATGATGGTTGCCAGCGCACCGATGCCGTAGTGCGCCCCGTGCTCGAGGTAGCGAAAATTAGCCAGGGTTCCGGTATGAACCAGGAGCAGGGTGAGTGAACGCACAAAAGCCGCGCCGATGGTCAGTCCCGCCGTGATGATGGCTACTTCAGTGGTGATGGCGAAAGCTCCAATCACGCCGTCCAGCGAGAAAGAAGCGTCCAGCACCTCGAGATAAAGGAAGCTGGCCAGACCCGCTTTTCCGGCGTTAGCGGCAATTTTATCCGAATCGAACAGGCCGGATAAGCCGTCCACAAAAATATAAGTCAGGATACCCACCGTGCCTGAAAGCAGCGCGGTAAATTTCTGTCCCGTAACTACCGCACCCTCCTTGGGGGTGAAGGTGTCCTGAACCAGAAACTGTACCGCCAGCAGCAGCAGCACGCCCGTAAGCAGCACCTGAACGGTGTCCAGCCGCCCAATCGAGGCCAGTCTGCGCTCAATTCCGCCCAGCCAATGCACTTCTTTTTCGTAGTCCAGCAGATACTTGAGGAACACCAACATCAGGAAGGTTCCTCCGAAAGCGCTGATGCTGATGTGTGCTTCCTCGAGATATCTACCGTACTGTACCCCGTCGTTGAAGGCCAGATTGACCACCGTGCCAAACCCCAGATTGGACACAATCGCCACAATGACGATGGGAAACAGAAAACGCATCCCGAAGACTGCGATGAAAATACCCCAGGTCAGGAAGCGTTGCTGCCATAGTGGGGACATGTTCTTGAGCACCGTAGCGTTGACCACTGCGTTATCAAAGGACAGCGAAACTTCCATCAAGCCCAGAATAAAGGCGATTAAGAGAAAGTTGAAAGCTGCCGCAATGCCGCCGTGAGAAAGGCCAAACCAAAAGGCCAGAATCAGACAGATGATGCTCAGTCCGAACGAAAAGCCAAATTCCCTTACAATCATTTTGTTCAAGGCCCTACCCTCCCATTCAAGGTAAACGCGCTCGAGCGTAACTTCCTCTCGAGCGCTTCGGTTCCCACTTTACTGTTTACGGGATGGATTTTGGAAAGTTTCCCCTCTCATTTGAACAGAGTTCCGATGAAACTGCGCTGGAATAGTTGTAGAAAGGCTCGAGTGGGCTGTTTGGCTATGAGTAATGAACTATGAGTAAATAAACTATGAGTAATGAGTTAAAAACGTGTGGTACGCCAGCTTCCGTCTCAAAAGTTTCTTCCTAACGATGGATTAGGGTTGGGTCTTTTTCTGACTCGAGCACCGTAGTGTTCCCCTCGAGCCAAGATAGTTCATCATTTATAACTCATCGCCACTTCTATGACAAGTCCTAAATACTAACCCCGTGGTCTTTAGCCAGCGCCAGCAGTCCACCCGCGTAACCCTGTCCCACGGCCCGGAATTTCCACTCGTCGCCGTTGCGGTAGACCTCACCAAAAATCATGGCCGTCTCGGTAGAGGCGTCTTCGGACAGGTCGTAACGGGCTACTTCTACTCCACTGTCTCCGTTGACTACCCGGATGAACGCGCCCTTAACCATGCCAAAGTTTTGCCGTCTGGTTTCTGCGTCGTGAATGGTTACGGGAAAGATGATGCGGCTCACGTCCTGTGGTACTCGAGCGAGGTCTACCTTGACCGCTTCGTCATCACCGTCGCCATCTCCGGTGCGGTTGTCTCCGGTGTGCTCTACCGACCCATCTGTGCTGACGAGCTGATTGTAAAAGATAAAATCTCCGTCGCTTCTTACTTTTCCGTTGGCAGTCAACAGAAATGCACTGGCATCCAGGTCGAAATCTCCGCCAGAGGTACTGCGGGCGTCCCAGCCCAGGCCCACCAGAAGCTTGGTTAAACCGGGGTCGGTTTTGGTGAGCGAGAGATTGCCGCCTTTGCTGAGGGATAGTGCCATGTTTTACTCCTTGTCCATCGTGTTCAATCCGGGGTGTTTAATCAGGCAGTGCTCAGAACCAAGCGTACGCGTAAAACCAAAAAGCAGAGTTTGCTCGAGCTGAAGCTTGAAAAGCCCCCTTCTCTTTGCCCTGTCTTGGCCCAACTTCAG
>JACMOA010000301.1 GCA_014378225.1 Deinococcales bacterium
GGGATATTTTATTGGGATGGTTTTCCTGAGCACCCAGACAACCTTCTACCAAACCTCTTTCACAAGTTTGATTTGTATAAATGACATAACACTGCCTTCCGGGCCAGACCGCTTGTGGCTCATGAAAGAAGTCTATTCCTCTTTCTCCATCACACACAGCAATGGATACCCACTCGAGCGGGCATATTCCACCACCTGCATGGTTTTGGTTTCAGCTATTTCAAAGGTATAAACCCCGCACAGACCGCTTCCTTTTTGATGCACGCTCATCATGATTCTATTGGCTTGCGGAATGCTTTTTTTGAAAAAGCGTACCAGCACGTCCACTACAAAATCCATCGGGGTGTAGTCGTCATTGAGCAGCAGCACCCGGTACAAGGGCGGGCGCGTCACCTTTTCTTCGGTGCGGGTCAGCTCTCGAGTTTGGCCAGACATGCCTGTATTTTAACGGGTGGTCCCTGTGGGTAAGGGGTTTGGGTTACGCTATCTTGGACAAAGCGGCATCTTCGGCACTCTTTTAGCAAATTCAAAATCACCTGCTCAGGCAGCCAACCGCCGCCACTCGAGCGACTTCCCAGGCTTTGCCTCGAGCGATGAGTCCGTCAAAGTTTTAGTTCTGAACCTGAGAGAGGAACTGCTGTGGAACAGCGGGGTCAGGGCGTTTCAAGTAGATATTCAGTTTGTCACATCTACCTTTAAGGCAAGTATTTTAAACGCCCCTATTCAACCTCTCGAGCAGTCCTGCAATCTCAGCCTCGAGCGCCGCACTCTCCGCCCCTACCGCTTTTTCAGACTTTTCGAGTTCGAGCAGTTTGTTTTCATGCTTCTCAAGGTCCCCCACCAACCTTGAACGTAGACGGCCCTCTTCCCTGTCCCGGCCCAGCGGAGCTAGATTTCCCTGTACCTGCTTCTGGGCCTTATAGATTTTTTCGCGCTCCTCACCCAATTTTTGACGCTTTTCCTCGGTTGCGTTCAGGCGGCGGTATCCCTCGAGCACCTGAGCCAGACCTCCAGCCAGCGCGTCCGTGAGCAGGTTTTTCTCGAGGTAACGACCTAACACGTCCCCATTCATACTCCGTACCGATTCATAACGCTGATTCAAAGTGCGGGACTTGACCGTGAAAAGGGCGCTCGAGCGGGGTTCCACTGAAACTTTCCAGCGATAAAACTCGGCGTTTTGCTCCGAAGGTTCCAGGGTATCAAACAGCGTATAGCGCAGATTAATCCCTTGCTCGAGCGTGACCAACACGGCCTTTTCCAGCGTGTTTTCTACGGTGTAGGTTTTTTCCTGAAGGTCGTATTCCTCGAGCAGCAGGTACTCTTCGTGGATTCCAACCCGCTCGAGCTGAACGGAGTTTTGGTAATTCTCGGTAATCTTGACGCCCAGCTCCACCGCAAACGCCGCAATCACCTCCGCGCCGCCCACGGTGAAAGGCAAAACTGCCTCGCCCGCATAAACCCCTTCCTCGAGCACCGTAACCGGGCCACGCTCGAGGGTCAGACCCGTTCTGTTCTGAAAACGCAGGGTGGCGATGGGGTGACGCGGGTGCTTTTGACCGTTATACAGCAGTTCATGTCGGCCCTCAAGCTTCTGGGACAACAACGGAACCAGCGCAGATTTACCGCGTCCCACACTGACCGGATGCGGCAGGGTGTAACTGAACAGAGCGCCCGCCTCGGCCCCAGACGCGACGCTCGAGACCGACTGCTCGAGCATGGCGCTCGACATTTGGGCCGGGGCCGCTGCTTTAGCTACACTTCGCATTTGAGGACTACTTGCTCCGCCCTGTTCCTGCTCCATTCCCATCCAGTCCATACTGGCCGCCACTTCTGCCACTTCTCCCACCATCATTCCTGCAAATTCGAGCGGGCCGTTTACCGTGCGGCGCTCGTCTTGCACCAGGGGGCGTTCTGGCGTGTTGGGCGCGTGCAGAGCGTAGCGAAACGAAACCGGCATTCCCGCCATCAAGCGCAGTTCCACCCCGTCCAAGTCCTCGTCCAGCGTGTTGTCGAACAGGGCGTAACCCTGGAGCAGCAGCGCTCGAGACTCACCTTCTTCCTTGATTTCCGAAAGTAGGCGGTAACTCACCCGCCACGCCGGGGCCGGGGCGATGTAGCCCAGTTGCAGGTCGTGCTCCTCGTCTGAGAGGTGCAGGGTGGCGCTCGAGCGACTTTCCACCCGGCGGGCTTCTTTGAGGGCAAACTCGAGGTCCTGACCCGCCACCGGGTCCAGCACCTCAAAACGCTCGAGGCGCTTCAGCGGCAGGGTCCGAACCTGACGGCTCGAGGGAATAAAAAAACTGACCCGCGCCCGCTCGAGATGATTTTCCTCCTCGAGTTCCACCCCCAGCACCTCGGCTTCAAAACTTTCTCCAGCGGCCTCCAC
>JACMOA010000302.1 GCA_014378225.1 Deinococcales bacterium
ATTAGGAGCTTTTGCTCGAGATAGACGCTTTAACTTCAGTAACTACAAAAATCTGGCTTGCGACCATCAATCTTAGGTTCAAAGCTAATTGCTAATCGCTCAAATCTATCTCACTCTGAAACAATCACATCCAGTAAAAACGGCCCCTCACTCTCGAGCATTTGCTGGATGGCGCTCTCGAGTTGTTCGGCCCTCTCCACCCGCAGGGCGGGAACGTGCATCCCTTTGGCCACGCTGACAAAATCGGTCACGGGTTGGCTTAAATCAAAAGATGTGGGGTGCGCGTGGGCGGCGATGTTCTGTTCCTTCCAATACTGGTCAATGTTGAGTTTGAGCAGGTGGTAAGAGCCGTTATTGCAGATGATGAACTTGGCCCCGATGCCGTACTTGGCGGCAGTCCACAGCGCCTGAATGGTGTACATACTGCCGCCGTCTCCGGTGAAGGCCAGCACGGTTTTATCCGGGTGGGCCAGCTTGACCCCCAGCGCACCGGGAATGCCCACGCCCAGAGAGCCGCCTCTGGTCTGGAAGAAGTGTCCGGGCAGGTGGGGAACGAGGTGACGGGTCACGGCAGGGCTGTTGGTCAGCGCCTCGTCAAAGACCATCACATCGTCTGGAAGGTGCTTGGACAGTTCGGCCACGAAGGTATCCATTTTCATCGGACCTTGCGCGGAACCCTCGAGTGGACCTGAGGCGGCTCTCTGGGTGGCGCCCTGCTCGAGCCTATTTTGCTCAAGCCTGTGAGCTTTGGCCGTCTCGAGCCGTCCCTTACCAGACGCTTTCTGGTCTTCGGACATGTGCAGCTCGAGCAGGGCGCACAAAGCCGCCAGTCCAGTTTTGGGGTCTCCCAGCAGGGCCAAATCCAGGTCAAAGTTCTTGGCCATCTCGTAAGGGTCCAGGTCAATGTGAATCAACCGGGCGTCCGGGTGAAAAGGCCGCTCGAGCGCGGGAAAGACCTCGGGAAAAACGTAAGTACCACAAATCAACACCACGTCCGCGTTCTGCACGATGTTTCGGCTGACCTCGCCAAACATGTGTCCGGTGGTTCCGCCGTACAGCGGGTGCGCGGCGCTGAGGTTGACCTCGCTCGAGTTGACCCCGTAAACGGGTGCGCCCAGGGTTTCGGCCAGGGTTTCCAGCTCGAGGTGAGCGCCCGAAAAACTGATGCCATCGCCCATCAAAATCAGCGGACGCTCTGCCACAGCCAGCCACGCAGCAGCTTCCTTCAAACCTTCGCTCGAGGGAACCGCTCGGGTGTCTACGAAGGTGCTAGGGCGCACTTCACCCTCGAGTGGCGCGTCCAGTACGTCCATCGGAAGGGCCACAAACACCGGGCCGCAGGGCGCGGTCTGAGCCATTTTGATGGCGCGGCGCAACACCCGTAGCAGGGAGCTGGGATGGGTCACCCGAGTGGAATACTTGGTCACGGGCTTTGTCATGGCGACCAAATCCACGGCCATCTGTGCGTCCATCGCGTCATATTTTACGCCCGCTTCTCCGGCGATAACCACCAGTGGAGCCTGACCACGCAACGCCTGATACATCATGCCGACGGCGTTTCCGGTTCCCACGCTCGAGTGAAGCTGTACCAGGGCGGGTTTGTTGCGGGCGCGAGCATAGCCGTCTGCCATGGCCACCGCAATGGTTTCTTGCAGGGTCAGGATGTATTTGAAGGCCGGGTAATCCTCGAGCGCGTCCAAAAAGCCCTGTTCTACGGTGCCGGGATTGCCGAACATGTGGTCCAGGCCGTCTGCCAGAAACTGCTCGATGATGCCGTGCCGCCCGGTTTTGACCGTATCGGGGGTCTGAATAACGGGGGTCTGAATAACGGTGGCCTGTATAACCGGGGTCTCGGGCGCGGTCATCGCCTTACCAGCCCTGGCGCTTGAGGCCGCGCTCGAGCACCTCGAGCATGACCAGACCCACGTCGTGCGAATCCTGGGTGCTGCGCCCGGTCAGAAAGGGATAGTCCAGCACCAATGATTTGGCGTGACCCACACCGCCGTGATACTCGCCACCCGGCGCGGTGGCGTCGCGCAGAATGTGCTCGAGCGGGTAAAACGGAGTTTTGAAGTTGTGGTTGATGCCCATCACGCCAGTGTTGTCCAGCCAGTCGTACTCGAGGGCGTGTCCGGTGACGTGCTTGCCCCGGATGATGGACTTACGCTCTACAAAATCTCGAGCGAAGGCCAGGCAAGCCACCCCGTAACACTCGGCAGCAATGAGTTTGTCTGCTTTGTAAAAACCCAGAATCAGGTCGTGAACCCTTTGGTTGTTGACCATATCCACCATCGGGCCGCTGCCACCCACCAGCAGCAGTGCATCAAAATCTACTAGTTTTCCCCAGGCGGCTTCGCGCTTTTCGTGGTACTCCACCAGCGCGTGTCCAAAGTTGGGACCGTTGAAGTAGGGGCGCTGGGGAAACCAGTCTTCCAGGCTCAGCGGATTGTCCAGGCGGCTCGAGGCTTCCATGTCGCGGGTGGCCTGAGCGTAATGTGCGTCTGTCACCACTTTGTGTAGCGGTGGGTCCCAGAAACCTTCCTCCATGCTGGGCGGCAGTGCGGGGGCGCGTTTGCCTGTGGGAGTTGCAAAAACGGATTCGTAACCCGCAGCGTCCATACTCTCGAGTGGACCAATTAACTCTTCACCCCAATAGCCGTATTCGGAAAGAATGACCAGCACTTTTTTCATAGGCGCTCCCCCTGTACTCCCTGCTATTTCACTCCGTTGTGTTTTGCTTGTTTCCCGGTTGTCCAATGCTCGTGCTCGAGCCAGACTTCGCCTGCCCCCACCCATGCTCTGCATAAGTGTTTGCAACCCAACCCTGACCCTGAAATCCTGCTCAAATCTTGATTTCATCTGTATCTTAAGACTAGCTAGGTGGATATTCAATATTTACTTAAGGGAAACCCACCCATTTTTCTCGGTTTAGTCAGCACATTTGTATCAGATTTTACACTAACGGGGGTGAGAAATCTCTTTTTTGATGAGCAGGACACACAGAAACCCTCTCTTGAATGAGTAAAGTTAGACTGAGTACAGACATTGGATTCTTGGCGTTCCACCCTGAATGCAACGCCATAATCGTGTGTAAGACTCGAATGTGATTTATGAATTTTATAGATTTCTTACTTTCTTGGTTATTTTGAACGGTGGCAATTTTGCGATTTTTCAATTACACCCCTCGAGCGGTGGCTTTTTAACGACCTGGCTCGAGGGGATACGGTGAATAATCCAACGTTGAAAGCTCAGGAAACGTCAGGGGTGTGGGCGCTCGATTGCCAGACCTGAACTGCGTGTAGCAAATTGAAGCCCTGAAGCACCACCAATCCAGTCAAGACACCACTCATTCCCAGCGGCAATAGAGGTAAAAGCATTGCCAGCAGTGCAGTTCCCTCCCGCAGACCCTTGACCCTACGCACAGGATGCTCTGGCGTGAGTTGCAGGGTGCGCTCGAGCAGGGAATAACACAGATAAACCAGCCCAAAAGCGCCTGCCAGCACCCAACGCGCTCCGGTTTCTAACTCGGCGTCAGAGTAGACCGCGTGTTGTAGGGTTGCGCCCACCGCAGTCAGACCCATCAGTAGCGGTAAGTGCAAAAAACTCCAGGCATAAGATGCAGAGATGGTGTCGCGGCGCGGTGAGCGGTGGCCGATGAAGTCGAAGTAGACCCACCACAGCCCAAAGCTCAGGGCCAGACCCAACGCAAAACGTATAAAGGTGTTCAGCTCGAGCTGTTCAGCGTCTGCCAGTCCGTTGACCACTCCCACGATGCTTTCACCCAGCACGATAATGACGAACAGCCCAAAGCGTTCGGGGAGCTTGCTGCTAGAAAAGCGCGGTAGCTTGGACTGGATGTTGCGGGCTGAGAGGCTGACCCCCATCTCGAGCGCCAGACCCGCCACCTTCAGCGCCAGACCCAGCGGACCTGGCACAAACGCACTGATGACCCACAACACCAGGCTTGCACTGAAACCCAGCGTGTACCGCTCGGTGAGTGGACGGGCCACCGGGTTGTGCAGTCCAGCCCGCCAGAACATAAAGGTGGTCAGGCCGCGTGCTGCCACATAACTGAGCGTGAAACCCAGGGCAGTTTTGGTCAGTCCATATTCCACAAAAACTGCCATCCCCGCTACCACCAGCATCTGTAAAAAGGTAAAGATGCGGTAGCTGAGGTCCAGGGTTTCAAAGCGTTCGTTGTAAAACGTTCCGCCAATCCAAATCCACCATACCGGAATGAAAAGTACCGCAAACTCGAGCGCTCCACTGGCGTCCGGGTGCGCCGCCAGATGGTGCGCCAGCCGCGCTATGACCACCACGAACACCAAGTCGTAAAACAGCTCGAGCCAGCTTACTTTGCGCTCTTCCTCGCCGTCTCCGCGAAGTTGAGGTTTGTGCCACAGGGTGTGGAGCCACTTGCTTGCATTCATAGGGGTTTCCTCAAAGGCGCAAAAACTCGAGCGCAAAAATCAGAGCCAAAAGTTGGGTGTGGGGAAGATTGGTGGCTCGAGCCAGAAATTCAGCCGACCTTGGTTTGATGAGGTCAGCCGACCTTGAGTTAGACGGTCAGTTGACCTCGAGCTGGGGAAAGCGGCGACGCAGGGCCGTGAACAGCGGGGGAGTCAGGGCGGTGGTTATCAAGGTCATCAGGACCATCAGGGTGTACAGCTTCTGGGTGATGATGCCCCGCTCGAAACCGATGTGCAGCAGCACCAGTTCCATGAGTCCTCGAGTGTTCATCAGCACCCCTACCGCCAGCGCCAGCGGGACGGTCATGTGGAGCGCTCGAGCCGCCCAGAAACAGCCGCCCACCTTACCCAGAGAGGCCAGAAACACGATGAGCAACAGCAAACTCCAGGCCGAGGGCTGTGAAAGCTGACCCAGAGTGACGCCCAGACCCGCATAAGCAAAATAGAGCGGCAAGAAAAAGTTCAGGATGAAAGGCTCGAGCCGTTTTAGCAGGGTGTGTGTGACCGTTGAGCGCCCTGCTTCTGAGCGCCCCGCGCACAGGCCGAATAAAAAAGCTCCCAATACTGCGTGCAAACCGACCTTTTCGCTCAAATATACACTGACAAACAGCAGCGCCAACAGCACAAAAGACCTCACAGCCTCCGCCACTCGAGGCCAGAGCCAGTTTAACAGCGGTTGGGTTCCCAGGCCCAACAAGACTAGATAGAGAGCAATCAAAATCAACTCGAGCGCCAGCGTTCCCGTCCCCGCGCTCAGCAGGGCCAGAATAATGGTGAGCACTATCCAGGCGGCTCCATCACCCAGGGAGGCGCTGGGCAGCACCAGCTTTCCCAGTCTGGAATGGATAGAACCGTATTCCTGAAGCATCCGGGCCAGCACCGGGAAAGCGGTGACTGCCAGAGCCAGTCCCAGAAAGCACGTCGCAATGAACGGAGGCACTGCACCGAAATACTCTGCTCCCCCCTCGAGCAGTAAAAGGGCCAGAGCGCATCCGAGTAAAAAAGGCAGCACAAACCCGCTTGTTGCGATACGCAGGGCTTTAGGTAGAAGCTCGCCCCAACCACTCAGGCGAAACTCGAGGCCCATTCCAAACATAAAAAGGGACAGACCCACCTGACCCACCAGGGCCAGCAGCGGGGTCTGTCCACGTATAAACAGGACACCGTGAACCTCGGGCCACAAGGTCCCCAACACGCTAGGGCCAAGCAGGAGTCCTGCGGTCATTTGCCCAATCAGGCGGGGTTGCCCCACCTGCTGTGCTAGAGCGCCTAGAGCGTGTGCTGTGAGCAATACCAGCCCAATCTGGAAGGGGAGTAAAACCAGCAAGTCTAAGTTCATGACCACAAATCGCCCCATCTCAGGTGCAAACTCTGTGTGTGCAGACCCTGTGCGTGCATACCCTGTGTGTGCATACCATGAAGATAGCATAGGGAAACTAAATAAATGCGAATTTTCCTTGCATTGGTTCAAAACGCAGTGATTCAGAAACATGGCCTGTAAATGAAAGAAAAACTAAAGACTTGAGGCAGTAGGTTCTGAGTGTTTCAGGTGGTCAAAGTGAACCGGCGCTCGAGGGTACAAAGCAAAGAAAAGCTTTTGGGGCAGGCGCACTGTACTTGGGCCAGAAAAGTCCCCGAGCCAGAAAGTCCTCGAGCTAGAAAACCCGCGTTCCTGAGCAGAAACCCAATCCTCACGAACGTTTTCCCTTTGTCTGGATAAGATTGTCTAGACAACTTTTTTGTAATAGCACAGTATATTCCCATAAATAAAGGCATTTTAACTTATTTTTTGATTATTCACATGTACGTGAATGTGCTAAGTGCTATTTTTTGGCGGATGATTGACCTTAAA
>JACMOA010000303.1 GCA_014378225.1 Deinococcales bacterium
AGAGTGAAAGCCCTTTGTAAATCCACTCCTGCCACGCGCCACCCAAAAGTAGGGGCGGAACCAGCATCACCAGCGCTGAAACCAGCATCACCAGTGGGGTGTAAATTCTCGAGAAACGGTCTATAAAGCGTGCGGTGGGCGCTTTACTGTTCTCTGCCTCTTCCACCAGTTTGATGATGCGGCTGATGGTGTTATCCAATGAGGGCCGCTCGATTCGAACGGTCAGAGCGCCGTCTCCGTTGATGCTTCCGGCGTATACGGACTCGCCTACACCCTTATTGACGGGTACACTCTCGCCCGTCACGGGAGAGTCGTCCAGACTGGAAAAGCCCTCGAGAATGGTGCCATCTCCCGGAACCCGCCCGCCCGGTTTAACCCGCACCAGATGCCCAATTTGCAGCGTATCTACGCTGACCTCGCGCTCGGTTTTCGGTGGGGTGACATCTCCCTCAAGTACACTTTCCCCGAGTACACTTTCCCCAATCAGAAAAGCTGTTTTGGGAGCCAGCGCAGCCAGGGCGCGAATTCCAGCTCTGGCCCGCCCCGCAGCCACTCCCTCGAGCAGTTCGCCCACCGCAAACAGGAACACCACGGCGGCTGCCTCTGGGGCCTCACTAATCAAAATAGCTCCCAGCGCTGCCACGGTCATCAGGGTGTGGATGCTGAAGGGATTGCCCACCCGTGCGCCTCGATACGCCGCTCGAGCGAATTGCCCACCGCCCACCACGGTGGCAGCGATGTACCCCCATTGCCCCCACTGTGGCTCTATCTGGCCAAACAGATAAGCCAGCCCTAGCAAAATACCGGACAACAACACGGGACGGCCCGCTCGCGTCATGAGCAGAATGGCACCTACTGGGCCTGCTCGCATGTTCCACCACGGGGTTTCTGTGGGCGCGGACTCGGCGTGGTTGTGTACAGGGTCTTGCTTGTGAGAATCAGCCTGTTCATGTGCGTGACCGGAGGGCCTAGTCCTCTCGAGCACCTTCACCCTGTAACCCAGCGGTTCAATCACTCGAGCAAAATCCTCGAGCCGTGTTTGAGACGAATCAAAGCTCACGCTCAGCTTTTCGGCAGTCAGGTTGACCTGAAACTCCTGCACTCCGGGCAGCCGTCCCACCGCACCTTCCACACTGCGAACACAACTGGCGCAGTCCATCCCTTCAACCTTAAAAATGGCTTTTTGTGGCTCGAGCGGGTGAGTAGAAGTCATGGTTCCTCCGGCTTGAATTTGAAAACGTTTGAGCGTTTGCTCAAGTGTTTGAAGTATAGCAACATCTGAGCAAGCGTTCAAGTGTTTTGGGTTTTGATGGGCGGGTGATGTACCGCACCCCCAATCCCTTGCCCTCGAGCGCCCAAACCTTGCTCCCACCCCCACCTCTCCCCTAAACTAAAACCCTCATTTCCCCAGGTGCACCCCTTCGCACGCCCCTAAGCCACCAAGCCGAGGATTACCTCAAGGCCATCTATTTGTTAGGACTCGAGGGTAAGGCCACCACTCAACTGCTCAGTGAAGCACTCGAGGTGACCCCGGCCAGTGTGTCTGGAATGCTGAAAAAGCTGGCAGAGTCCCAACTGGTGAGTCACAAACCCTACTTTGGCGCGGTGCTGACCCCGGCAGGAGAAAGGATTGCACTCGAGATTGTGCGCCATCACCGTCTGCTCGAGCTGTACCTTACCGAATCTCTGGGTTACTCCTGGGACGAGGTTCACGACGAAGCAGACCGACTCGAGCACGTTATTTCCGAGGAGTTTGAGGCCAAAATCTCGAGCCTTCTGGGAGACCCCCACTACGACCCGCACGGTCATCCCATTCCCCGCCTGGACGGCACTTTGCCGGATAGTGAAGGGCTGGCCCTCTCGAGCTTTGCGGCAGGGAGCCGGGTCTGTGTGGTGCGGGTGATGGACCAGAACAGCGCTTTTTTACGCTATCTGGCCGAGATTGGCCTCAAGCCCAACGCTCGAGTGCACATTATTCGGCAGGACATCATGGGGGGAACCCTCGAGCTGGCGGTGGGTACAGAGAAAAGAACCCTGAGTCTCGAGACGGCAGGGCGGGTATGGGCGGTGGAAAGGACCCTAGATTAAGGTTCGTTTACGTCCAGAAAGGTGAAAGAGAGTTCCTAGAAGAGCGCAACGGGGTAAACTTGGGTATGACCCAAAGCCTCAAAGTACAAAACCTCATTTTTAACCTGGCTGCCCAAGCCCAAAACCTGAGCGCCTCGCTCAACCGCGAAGAAAAGCCCAAATTTGTGGTGCTCGAGCTGAGCGGAAGCTACCCGGCCCGTGCCATCCGCAAATTCCCGGATGTATTGTTCAACCGTCAGGAAAGTCTCGAGGAGTTCGAGTACAAGCTCGAGGTGCTTTCCAAACAAAGCTGGCTCGAGGGCGTGATTCTGCGCCTGGACGCACTCAATCTGGACTGGGGAAAAGCGTACTCGATGCGAAGGGCTATTGAGCGCCTGAGTGAAAAAAAGAAAACCTACGTGCTGGCCCAGGGTTTCAACATGCGGAGCTACTTTGCCGTGAGCAGCGCCTCGCATCTGGTGCTGCCGGAGGGCGCAGAACTCGAGCTATTGGGTTTGTCCATCAGTCAGCCCTACTTCAAGGACTTGATGGGGCGTTACGGCGTTTCTTTCGACGCGGTAGCCATCAAGGAGTACAAAAGTGCGGTCTCGAGCTTTACCCAGAGTGAGAGCACCCCAGAGCAACGCGAACAGCTCGAGCGCCTGATTGCCAGCCTTCAGGAAACCTTTTGTAGTGAGGTGGCCCGCTCGAGGGGTGTGTCCCCTGAAACGGTGGCGGGGTGGCTGAGGAGTGGACTCTCGAGCGCCGCAGAAGCTAAGCGGCTGGGTGTGATTGACCGGGTGGCCTACGAGGACGAGCTGCTGAGCAAAATGCACCAACCAATGTCCAGCGCGGCCAAACACCTCACGGTTCCCATGCGTGAGGGCGCGGGGCGGGTGGCGGTGGTCAAGCTCGAGGGAACCATCGTGACTGGGCGCTCCAAACGCAGTCTACTGCCCATGTTCGACACGGGTCAGGTCGGCTCCGAGTCGGTGATTCGAGCCTTGCGTCTGGCCGAGGAAGACGAGGCTACCCAAAGTATCGTGCTGTACGTGGATTCCGGCGGTGGCTCTGCCCTGGCCAGCGACCTCATCTGGCGCGAGGTGACGCGGATTGCGGCACTCAAACCCATCGAGGCGGAGATGGGTAGCGCGGCGGCTTCCGGTGGGTACTACGTGCTGACCCACGCTAAACACGTTATTGCCGCGCCCACCACGCTCACTGGGTCCATTGGCGTAGTGCTGGGCAAGGCGGTGCTCGAGGGGTTCAACGCCAAATACGGCATCAACAATGAAACCTTCAAAACTGCGCCTCTGGCCAACTATGCAGACGCCAGTCACCCCTTTGACCCAGCGCAGCGCACCTGGCTCGAGCGCAGTGCCGCCGAGGTGTACGACAGATTCGTGTCTCGAGTGGCCGAGGGACGTGGAATTTCCCCCGCTCGAGTGAACGAAATTGGGCGCGGACGGGTCTGGACCGGAGCGGACGCGCTGGGTCTGGGGTTGGTAGACGCACTGGGCACGCTCGAGGACGGAATTCAGGAGGCTAAAGAACTGGTGGGGCTGCCGCATGGAGCCTTGAGTTGGACCGTGGAAGCGGGCAAGCAGATGGTGATTCCAGAGGGCGGTGAAGGTGCGCTCGAGTTGCTCATGCCGCTCTTGAGAGAGCGGGTTTTGTTGACCATGCCGTTGGGCTTCAAATTGAGTTAGGGTTTTGGTTTTCGGTTATCAGTTTTCGGTGGTCAGTTCCCGATTTTCTGTCGTCTGTGGTCCTCTTGGCCTCATAGCTGGACTCGATTCAAAACAAATTCCCTCGAGCGGTTTAAAATATAACTTAATTTAAACGCTCGAGGAGAGGATTATGAAAAATGTTTTGCTGACTAAGCTCGAGCCGTCTGTGTAAACTGACCGCATGACTACCCTTTACTTAGTTGGACACCAGCCGGGTTATAGCCCGCAAATCTCGAGCTTGGTGGGGATGTTGGATTACGCTCGCTTCACAACTCTTCATGCAGTAAAGGACTTTTCGCTCGAGCAGTTGGATTTCGTGCCAAACGGCTTGAACAACAGCGTGGCGATGTTGCTGGCACACATGGCAGCGGTGGAAGAGTGTTATCAGGTACTCACCTTTGAAAACCGCGACCTGACCAGGCCAGAGTATGAAGCGATGAAGTACCCGCTCGATTTGGGTGCGGAAGCGGCCCAGCACCTGCGTGACCAACCGCTCGAGCACTACTTGCACGAACTCGAGCGGGTCCGAAATAAAACGCTTGAGGAGTTTTCTAAGCGCGATGACGCCTGGTTGCTCGAGCCGCTGCCCTGCCCGTGGGAGGAAGGGGCGCAGTGGACCCGACTTTTCCAGTGGTTTCACGTCATGGAAGACGAACTCAATCACCGGGGCCAAATCCGCCTGATTCGCAAATTGCTACCGTCCTGAATCTGACCTTCAAATCTCGAGGGCCTTGCCCTTGCTTCGCCGCCCCAGTGTAAAAATGGGTTGTGGGGCGCTCGAGCGGGGATTTTCTGGGTGCTGTACCAACGGGCGCAGTTCTTGCACCACCCGATTTTCTTTAAAGGGTTCGGAGCGAAACACTCCGCTCGAGTTCATCATGTTGGGTTTATCTAGCTTCATGGTTCCCCCGCCTTTTTCGGCTTCGGGTTTCTGTTGAAGGGCTTGCAGAAGAAACGAGGGGTGGGGCCATAAAAAACCCCCAGAATCTAGGCTGGGGGTCTGAGGTTTCGAGCGACTTTTAAGGCTTAAGCTCGAGCCATGACACACCCACAAGACGGCCCCCATCGGGCTGTTGTGCGCTGAATTGATTGCGTCTATGGGTCATGAACTCGCCTCCTCTTGTGAATCTAATGTTGAACTTCTTGACACAGCATAAATGCTGAGAGTGCGGTGTGCAAGGGGGTAGCAGCCAAATAAGCCGTATGGCTTACTCGGGCGGTAGATTGGCTTAGTGATTTAGTAATAGACCTCTTTCATAAGTCGACTTTGAGGTCAAGTTCGCGGTTATAGAGGGCAGCGATGAGGTTGAACCGAAGACCATAGCGTTTGCGACGATTTCGATATTTCTCAGAC
>JACMOA010000032.1 GCA_014378225.1 Deinococcales bacterium
CTGCCCAGCAAACCCAAGGAGAAACACCATGAAAAATATCCTCAAACTCGCCGCCGCCCTCCTCATCCTCAGCACCGCCTCAGTCCTGGCCACTAGTGCACCGGTGCGTATCGCCCATGACCAACAACCCAACACAGTAATGTTGCTCCTTCCAAGCGTACAGAAAGTTCGAGCCGCTGTCGGTACCGCCCGCTTCACCCCACCCGAGTTCTGTTACGTCGGCAAGATGAAGGTGGCCTGTACCATCACCGACGCGCCCAGCAAGGACCCCACCAAACCCTAAGCTCGAGTTATGGGGGTTACTCCTCACACCTTTTCAACTTGACACAGCGCAGAAACTCACCTATTCCCGGTGGGTTTTTTGCGCTTTTAGGAGTTCCACCAGAGTTGGTGCCGTTTATAGCGTTAAGGAGGAGTGAATCTGGAATTCTGTCGCTCCGAAGGCACCATTCAGGATGAGGGCTTGTAGACTCCCTTGTGTCCCCCGCTTCCTACCCCACGCTGTGGTCTAGAGCCACGCCTAACTTCCCTCCCACCGCAACCCGGACTAGCTCCGGGACCACTTTGCCCTCACCGTCTGTGACCTGAACCCAATTTCGGAGCGGTGACGTGCTCACAACACGCTAGGAATTTGCCGTGCAGCTCTGCACGCATGGAAGACCATCTGGGCGCACTGAATCTGGTCATTAATGCCATTGCCGTGTGGAACACCAAACATCTGCAAGTCGTGCTGGATTGGCTCGAGGTCATCGGTGAAGCGCCCAACCCGGATGACTTGGCTCACCTGTCCCCGCTTTGGTGCGAGCATATCCATAGGTTGGGTGGCTATCCTTTCAAGCTGCACGAGGACGTCAAATGGGGTGGCTTGGGAATCTCAAGCCACCCCGATAACCTCGAGACTTGGCCGGACCTTGAAGGGGTCGCCTGACCAAAATGCTGTCTATGACCCAACTGCAGGAGGTTCTCCCACGCTTAACGCTATAAACGGCACCAACTCTGGTGGAACCCCTGCAATGGTAGTGAAAAATGCTTTAATCGGTAGTCCTAGCGACTCGAGGTCATGCTGCTCGAGGTGCGGCTCACATAGTTTGGTTGCACTGGGTCAGTTGAACTGGGAATTCAGCCCCCGCTCTTTAAGGCGGGGACCAGAAGCGCTGGATTTCGTGCAGGACCTGCTCGAGTGATGTGGGAGCGGCTAGGGTAGTGCGCTGCAGAAACTGGCTCCAGCGCTACTGAAGGGTCGCGTCTTACATGAAGTCTTGGCTCAATACTGTTTGGGCTGCCTCGACCTCGGGTGGGATGCCCCGCGCTGCAAAGGTACGCTCGAGGACCTGACGCAAAGTAAGCGTTTCTAGTTGCTCATTGAGTGCAATGTGGTGCAGGTCGTAAAAATCCTTCATTCGGGTGTTGAGCGCGTATTTCAACCTCTTTCAACCTGGACCCTTACGCAAATCCTGCCACGGTCCTCCCTGCGCGAACCTCTCTGGCTCGAGCAGTTTTGCACGCGGGTCTTCGGCTTGGTCCAGTTGGAGCACCATCCACTTGGGATAGGGCGTACCAGGGTCACTGGCCTGCTCGAGCTGACGGTTATCGTCTTCGGTCAGTTTCAGGTCCAGGGCCTGAATATTGTCGTCCAACCGTTCCAAGGTGCGTGCGGCAATTATCACGCTCGAGACGTTGAAACGGCGCACAGTCCAGGCCAGCGCCACTCGGGCCGGACTGACCCCGTGCCGCGCGGCCACTTCTCGCAGCGCCTCGAGCACCGCTTTTCCCCGCTTCCAATCCAGGGGAACAAACTGACCCGCTTCGGCAAAGCGCGTTCCCTGCGGGGTGTTGTCGGGTTCCTCATACTTTCCAGACAGGTAGCCCCCAGCCAGTGGACTCCAAATCAGTAACCCCAGTCCCGAATAGGCGGCAAAGTCCATCCAGTCGCTCTCGAGGTCCCGCCCGACCAGCGAGTAGTACATCTGGGCGGTCACAAATGGCTCAAATCCGCGCCGCTCCTGAAGACCCAATGCAGTAGCCGCCTGCCACGCTAGATAATTGCTCAGCCCAATGTAGCGCACCATGCCGCGCCGCACCAAATCGTCGAGCGTACTCAAGGTTTCTTCGAGCGGGGTATTGCTGTCCCAGCCGTGAACCTGATACAAATCTAAATAGTCGGTTTTGAGCCGCTTGAGGCTGGACTCCACCCCGCGCAGAATGTTGGCTCGAGTGGCTCCGGAGCGGTTGAAGTCTGTATCGCTCATCGGCAAGCGAAATTTACTGGCTAAAACAACCTGTTCTCGAATCCCCTCGAGAGCCACCCCAAGCTGTGTTTCAGACTCTCCTCGTGAATAAACATCGGCGGTGTCTATGAAGTTGATTCCCCGCTCGAGCGCAAATTTAACCATCGCATTTGTGGCGCTCTGGTCCAAAGACCCCATGTTCATGCCCTTACCAAACTGCATCGTTCCCAGAGCAAAAGCGCTGACAATAAGGCCAGAACGTCCTAGTTTGCGGTATTCCATGTTTAGGTCTCCAGGGAAAGGGTAAGAGTAGGGGGGTGGGTTGTCAGTTGTCAGCAACAGATGTGGGGCATTCTAGCTCACCCTCAAGAACCGAGAACCGTCCCCTATCTTTTTACTCATTACTCATTGCCAAATGTCCAAGAACCGAAACCTGACTTAGGCTCACAAATTACCCCACTCAACTCAAAGTGCTGCCCACTTCGCTCGAGTCCACCTCGAGTACCGCCTCGAGTGCGCCCACGAACAAGACGGTTCCGGGGTCGGCCTGGCCTTCGGTGCGCTCGCCCACCCAGTTGGCCCGTCCCACCTGTGAACGCAAGGGAATCGCCGCGTCCCGGCCTCTTCGCGCCGCCTCAAGCAAGGGTAAAACAGCTCCCTCGAGCGAACTTCCTGCTTGCACCGCGCTCCACAAGGATACCGCCGCCGGGTGCAGCGCGTCCACAATAGTTTTATCTCCGGGTTTGCTCTTGCCGCGCTCCTGAATGCCCTTATCAGCCTCGAGCAGCATAACTGCCAGCAGTTCAGGATTTAAACTCGAGTGTCCCAGCGCCACTTTCCCGGCTCGCATAAACGCGGTGGCCATCAAGGCTCCCATGGTGCTGGGTGCGGCGCGGTTATACGCCATGCCTGCCCCCGAGAGCCACTTGCCCAAATCTTCGCCCGGAGGTGTGAGCGAGAGATACTCGAGCACCCCTCTGGCCCCTTTTTCAGCGGTGAGTCCGCTATCTCCGTCGCCCACCGCTGCGTCCAGAGTGTTGAGGGTGTCGCGCAGCTCGATCAGACGTTTGCAGGCCCGCTCGAGCGCGTTTGCTATCTGGTTTCCGGTGATTTTGGTCATATGTTCTCGGTGGTCCGTTTTCGGGTTTCCACTACTGAGCTACTTGGGTGAAAAAGGGGGTGTGGGCCGGGTGCTCGAGCAGGGTGATTAATTCTGCATCCAGTTTCATCACGCTCAAACTGGCCCCCGCCATCTCCAGGCTCGTCGCGTATTCGCCTACAAACGCCTGATGCACCGTTACACCCTGAGCCTCGAACACACGATGCACCTTGCGGTACAGGATGTAAAGTTCCTCGAGCGGGGTTGCGCCCAGTCCGTTGACCAGCACCGCCGCCCGGTCTCCGCTCGAGAAGTGAAGTTCCTTCAAAATGGTTTCGAGCAATTGTTCTGCAATCCTGTCCGCACTTTCCAGTGGACCCCGCCGCACCCCTTTTTCGCCGTGAATGCCCATCCCCAATTCCATCTCGCCCTCGCCTATCTGGAAGGTGGGCTTTCCCACTGCTGGCAGAATACAGGGGGACAGGGCTACGCCCATGGTGCGGGTGTGCTCGAGGGCCTTGATTGCAGCGGCTTCCACTTCCCCGAGCGACCCGCCCAAATCCGCTTTTGCACCTGCAATCTTGAAGGCGAACACCATGCCAGCCACGCCGCGTCTCGAGTCAGCACGCTCGAGCGGCGCACTCGCCACATCGTCTTTGACCAATACCGTTCTGACC
>JACMOA010000304.1 GCA_014378225.1 Deinococcales bacterium
CCTCAGCGCGGGCGCACAGGCCAGCCTCGAGAGCACGGCCCGCTGTGGTTCGCGCTCACTTAATGCGCCTTCTAAAATCAGCTCGAGCAGGTTGGGAATGGACAGCCCAATAACCACCGCAGGCAAGGAACGAATGCGGACCAGTCCGGCTCCAAAGCCCTCGAGCGCCATGCCCCAGGCTGCAAATTCACCCTGACGCTCGAGCAACCTCATAGTTTGCTCCGGGGTGAGTTGCAGCAATTCAGGGTGCTCGAGTTCCACGCTTTCGGATTCTTGAAACGCCGCCTCGAACTGCTCGTACAGGTTACGCTCGTGCGCGGCGTGAACGTCTATCAACCACAAATCTCCTTCACCTTCGGCCAGCAAATACAGGTCCCGGTAAATCGCCAGTGGCTCGAGGTCGGGAAAGCTCGAGTGATTTTTTTGAATCATCGGCTCCACCGGGCGCAGTTCTGGTGCAGGTCTGGCTAGTGGATGCTCACTCAGCGCTGCTCGAATCGTGGTTTCTAGAAGCGTTGCTAGCTCGGACATTCCCGCCAGCCCCACCTGTGCCTTGCTGGGGTGAACATTCGGGTTGACTCGCTCTGGTGGCAGCTCGAGCGCCAATACACACACGGGCGCGTGACCGGGGGACAACAATTCTCCATAAGCCGATAAAACAGCCCGCTCGAGTTCGACTGGAAAGCTCACCGGACGCCTGTTGACGCTGAGGTGCATTCGGTCTCGGTGGGGTCTGGAGAGTTCGGGACGAGAGATTACGCCGGAAAGAGAGGGGGGGGGTGAGGGGGAGATTGGGAGCGAGGGAGTGGGGGGAATAAATCTTGATTTGCCTTCGCCAAGCGAGAGCATTCGGTTGCCCACCAGTGTGCCGTAGACCGTGACCACTGCGCCCCTCGAGTCTGAAGGCGCGTGCTGGAGGCGGATTTCACCGTCGCACTCGAGTTTCCAATAAAGGTTGGGGTAGTGCAGGATGTAGCGGCCCACCAGAGCTACCACTTCGCGGTATTCTGCCGCCTGAGACGCTTGCATTTCGCGGCGGGCAGGGTAATGGGCAAACAGCTCGAGCACGCTGGCTTTGGTTCCGGCGGGGGCAGAAATTCGCTCGAGTGTTATTTCTTCGCCTTTTGCGGTGAGTTTTGCGGCTCCCAACTGCTTCTGGGGCCTGCTAATTAGCTCGAGGGTTCCCGCCAGCGCCATGCTCCACAGCGCCTCACCGCGAAACCCCAGTGTGGAGACGCGGTTCACATCCTCGAGCTTACTGGTCGCGTGCCGCTCTGGGGCCAGTTTCACCTCGTCAAAAGGAATTCCGGCCCCGTTGTCTCGCACGGTGATTTTTCCCAGTCCTCCGCGCTCGAGTTCTATGTCTATTTTCAAAGCTCCCGCGTCCAGGGCATTATCCAGCAGTTCCCGCACCACATCCAGCGGCCTCGAGATGACCTCACCCGCCGCAATCAGTCGGGTGATTTCGGGGGGTAGCACGCGGATGGCTCGAGCGGGTGGGGTCATTTTGTCAGGGACATAATAGAGCGGCTGCCTGAAAACAGGATGAGCTACTTTCACTGCATTCAAGGCAAATTTTTGAATTTCCACCCTGTTTTGAGACAAAGTTATAGACGCCTATTCATCCAACCGTTCCTCGATGAGCAGCAGTTTGAACAGGTGGTAGTCTCCCTCAGTCTGAGTTTGTGACCCGTAGCGTTCCACTAGTCTGAGCAATTCCTGCTGAAAAGCGCTCGCCTGCGCTTTGTCCAGACGCACCCGGCCCCACTCGCTGACGAAGGGTACGCTGGTTTTATCGCCCCCACTGGGCAAGATGTCCAGACGACTCTCCTCACCCTGCATCGCAAAACGCACAAACCAGCGTTCGGGGTCCTGACGAAGCGCCCCAAGCACAGGCGACTGTTCCCGACCATCGAAATCACGTTTGTGCCGCTCGAGCAGGCCGCCTTCCCACTCGAGGGGAAGTTGCTCGAGCGGCACGGTGAACACGTCGGCCACCGAGCGATAAATTGGAACTTGATGTTTGCCCCGTTTCTCCATGCGAAGCTTCACTATAAGGTCCAACTCGAGCAATTTGCTCATCCAGTAGCTCATTCGGCTTTTGCTGACCTCGAGTGCTCGAGCCGCCTCGGCCAGACTGCACTCCCGGCCCCAGAAGGGTTGCAGAAAGCGAGTATTGGTCAGATGCACCAGGAATTTGACCGCCTCACCCGACTCGAGCGCCCGCTCCGATTCCAGTATTGGACCTTCTGTCACTGCTCTATCGTACCGCTCGCACCGTTCAAAATTTGGGATGTGATTTGAACGACTGCACGGGTAAGGTGGATTCAGCCTTGCGGCGAAGGAGTCGGAACATGAAAAAATACGCACTACTGGCAGGAATGGTCGTTCTGAGCGCATGTGGAAATGGTGGCGGTGGCGGCGGCGGCGGCGGTGGAAACGCTGAGTACCGCATCGAATTCTCTGGTTCACTCAATACGGGAGCGAGTTTCCTGGGAACTTATGGCACTTCGGGAGGACAGACAGAGGTGTTCGCGGATACTTTACCTGCCAGCAAGACGATTACCGCAAAAGCAAATGAGTTTGTGCTAGCCGATGGCAGGGTTATAGGTGGGGGAACGCTCAAGGCGAAAGTTTTCAAAAATAATATCCTGTGCGAAGAGAAAACCGTAAACATCACTGCCTCGGGCAACGTCGCTGTCGCCTGCAACCGTCCCTGACTTAAAGGTGAA
Source organism: Deinococcales bacterium (assembly GCA_014378225.1). Lineage (GTDB taxonomy): Bacteria > Deinococcota > Deinococci > Deinococcales > Deinococcaceae > JACMOA01. The sequence continues at coordinate 2,733 of JACMOA010000304.1, forward strand.
TAAGCAGCGCTCGAGTGAACTCACCCATTCACTCGAGGGTGTTTAGGTTGACTTTAATCAATACCGTTGAAAAGCAGTTCAGGAGGTCCAAGATGAAAACACTGTTCGTTTCGCTCATGTCCGCTTTGCTGCTGACCTGTGCTCTATCTGCTTGTTCTCCTGCAACGCTCATACCCTCGAGCACTCCGATTGGCTCCGCCCAAACCCTTCCTCTCAAGGTTACGCTGAGCCTGAAAACTTCTATCACGCTCGAGAATCAGGGCTTGCGTATCACCCTGCTCGAGGTGAGAGATTCCCGATGTCCTGCAAACGTGGACTGCGTGTGGGCAGGAGAGGTTGGGATAGACGTTGAAATTGCTAAAATAGGGGTGATTTATCTGCGCCAGCCGCTGTATACCCTGTTCAATGCTAACGCTGCAAGCGAACCCAAGAGCGTCCTTGCCGAAGGCTACACTGTGAAGATTCTCGAGGTTGCGCCTCTGTCCGTGACAGGTAGCCCCAACGGTTCTCAGACCGTTACCCTCGAGCTGACGGAAAATAAAAATTGACTGCTAAAGCGCTCGAGCGAATGAGGCTTTGCAGCTCGAGGGCAACGGCGGGGTATACTTGACAATTTCAGTTTCTCACATTAAGCTCTTTACATAATAAAGGAGGGGTGGTGAAAAAGATTGTACCTCAAGTTCCCTCGCTGAACGTTGTGGAATCGCTCGAGTTTTACAGCCAAAAACTGGGTTTTGGCGATAGGTGGCAATTTAACCAGAATTACGGAGGTGTCAGAACTCCTCTCGAGCTGAACTTTTGCTACTACGACAACCCCGACTTCTCACAGAATTATGTGATGCGTTTCGAGGTCGAAGACATCCAAAGCCACTATCAAAATTGTCAGCAGCACGGCATTGTTTACCCTCACGGTTTGCTCGAGCAAAAACCCTGGGGCGTACAGGAATTTTCGGTGCTCGACCCGAGCGGCGTGCTTATCGTGTTCTATCAACGTTTATCGAATCAATAGAGAATATCTCGGCGAAGTGCTGATGCTTGAGTGCTGGTACCAACCCTGAATTCAGTCTCTCGAGGTGGTCAGACGCGTACCTCCTCGAGCGCCCCCAACCCTCACTCACCCCGTCCAATCCGCTCCTGCAACTTGTACAAAACCTCGAGCGCCGCCATTGGACTGAGTCTCCCCAGCTCGAGCGCGGCAATCTCGCGCACCAGGTCGCGCCCGGTGTCCTTGCCGCTGGTCTGTAAACTCGAGAGCAGGGTAGCAGCCCGCGCCGTAACGCTCGAGGGCAATCCCGCCATGCGGGCCACGCTGACCCCGTAGCTCTGGCTGGCCGCTCCGTCCCTAACCTGATGGTAAAAAGTCAGGCTGTCCTGCTCCTCGAGCGCGGCTACATGCAGGTTAATCACTCCCGGCAAGCGTCCGGCCAGACGGGTCAGTTCAAAATAGTGGGTCGCAAACAGCGTAAACGCGCCCAGCTCTTGCAGGTGCTCGAGGGCAGCCCAGGCAATCGCTAGACCGTCCAGGGTGCTGGTGCCGCGCCCCACCTCGTCCAGAATAATCAGGCTCGAGGGGGTGGCTTGATGCAGAATGTGCGCCAGTTCGGACATTTCCACCATAAAGGTGCTGCGTCCGCCCGCCAGGTCGTCGCTGGCCCCAATCCGGGTGTGAATGGCGTCGAACAGCGGTAGTTCTGCACTCTGCGCTGGAACAAAACCACCCATCTGATGCAGCAGGGCGCACAGCGCCACCGTCCGCAGGTAGGTGGATTTTCCCGCCATATTGGGTCCGGTGATGATGCTGATGTAACGCTGCTCACTGAGGTGCGCGTCGTTTGGCACGAACTTCTCGCCAATCGAGTCCTCGACCACCGGGTGACGGCCCTGCTCGAGTGCCAGATAACGCCCCCGGTCTCCCATCGCGGTGGCGCGGCTTCCCTCGAGCGTGACCGGACGAACCCAACCCTTTGCCGCAGCAATTTCGGCAAAGCAGGCTAGCACGTCTAGTTCGCTGGTAGCCCCGGCGATGGTGTGAAAGTGGTCGGTAAAACCCGCCAGAGCTTCGCGCAGCTCACCGAATACCGCCGCCTCGAGCGCTGCCGCCGCACCCTCGGCTTTGGCAATCTGGCGCTCTTTTTCGCGCAAATCCGGGCGAGTGTAGCGGGCGCGGTCCTTGAGGGTGGCAATCTGGCGGTAATCCGGTGGAATATGCCCTGCACCCTTGGCGAAGCTGACCTCGAGAAAGTAGCCCAGCACGTTGTTATAGGCCACCTTCAGGCTCGAGATTCCGGTTCTTTCGCGCTCTGTAATCTCGAGCTGAGCCATCCAGGCGCGGCCCTCGAGCGCCTCAAAGCGCAGTGCGTCGAGTTCAAAGTGAAAGCCCTCGCGGATGAGTCCACCCTCGAGCAGTTTAAGCGGAGGGTCGTCCACCAGTGCGGCCCGAATCAGGGCTAAAACCTCCGGTAAGGGCGTGAGCCGAACTCGTACGCTCGAGAGCATTCCCTCGCTGTTCGCCAGAATCTGCGAGATGTCCGGCAACAGTTCTAAGGTGCGGGCCAGACTGGCTACCTCGCGGGGGAGAGCACGCCCAGACGCCACCCGTGCGGACAGGCGCCCGAGGTCGTGGGCGCGGTAGAGCGCACTCCTGACCCCTTCGCGTAAATCCGGTTGAGCCAGCAGCGTGGCCACCGCGTCCTGTCGTGACTGAATTGCCCCACGCTCGAGCAGGGGTTGACGCAACCAGGCCCGCAGACGTCGGCGGCCTCCGGCGGTGCGGGTCTGGCACAGCAAATCAAGCAAGGTCTGTCCGCCCGGAGAGAGCGGTTTAAACAGCTCGAGCGCTGTCATGGCGCTTTCGGAGAGCTGCATATGAGACCCCGGTTCATACCTCGAGAGCCGTGTTACCATCTCGAGCTTGCCTTGTAGCGCCACCCTTGCGTAGCTCAGCGCCGCGCCACAGGCTCTAATCAGCGCTGGAGCGCTCAGGCTTTCCGGCACGGTGCCAAACTGCCGCACTAGTTCTTCGCGCCCCTCCTCGAGTCCAAAACCCGCGCTCGAGTACATCAGCGGAAAACGCTTTTTAAACTCGCTCGAGACCGCCGCGTTTTCCAGAATTTCCGGGGCCACCAGAACCTCTGCCGGGTTTTCACGGGCCAGCTCCTCGTAAAGCGCTCCCCTCGAGCTTAAGAGGCAGCAGCGGAACTCTCCGGTGCTCACGTCCAGCAGGGCCAGCGCGTAGCCGTCTCCGGTGGCCACCGCCGCCAGATAGTTTTCTTCGGGGCGCAGCAATCTTTCCTCTGCCACGGTGCCGGGAGACAGCACCTGCGTGACCCGGCGCTCCACCAGGCCGGGGCCGTTTACATCGCCAAACTGCTCGGCTATGGCTACCCGCACGCCCAGGCTCAGCAGTTTCTCGATGTGCTGGTCGGCGGCGCGGATGGGAATACCAGACATGGGCGTGGAAAAATCTTTACTGGTTTTATGGGTCAGGGTGATGCCGAGTAATTTGGCGGCTCGCTCGGCGTCCTCGCCAAAGGTTTCAAAAAAATCTCCGACCTGAAACAGCAACAAATACTCTGCGTAGCGGTCTCGCAGCTCGATGTATTGCTCGAGCATAGGGGGCAGTGTTCCGGTTCCGGTTCCTTTGATGGCTCGAGGAGATTCAATCATGTACTTTTAGGAGTATAGCGCACTTTATTCACTCTGCTCGAGATTGATTTGAGAATGAAAATACGTTTAAACCGAAAGATTAAGAAATGCTTGAGAGCGGATTTAGGGCTTGTTTTCACCCTCGAGCGGCGAGAATGTTGTCCAGAAATCTTGCGTTCTACACGAGAAAAATGTGAATTTGGTGTTGAAAAATGAGCTTGGAGTAGACCCTCTTTGAAGGCGTGCTCAAGGGTCTTTTTAGGGATACACTTTGAAAATGCTGTACAGCACGCTCAAGGTGTGCTATATTGCGCTCGAGCACGTTCCACGCTCAAAATCCAGTAGTTTAGGAGTGGATATGGCAACTAAAAAAGCCGCCAAACCCGCCGCCAAGCCTGCCGCCAAGCCTGCCAAAAAAGCAGCTCCGGTCAAGCCTGCGGCACCCCAGAAGGTCGCCAAGACCCAACTCATCGAACTGGTCGCTGCCAAGACCAACCTCAACAAGAAAGAGTCTGGTGAGGCCATTAGCGCCATGCTGGACTCGGTTATCGGAGCTTTGAAGGACGGCAAAAGCGTCGGTCTTCCCGGCCTGGGAACCTTCAGTGTGGCCCTGACCGCCGAGCGTCAAGGTGTGCGCCCCGGTACCAGTGACAAAATCACCATTCCCGCCGGTAAGAAAGTCCGTTTCAAGGTCGCAAGTACCTTGAAAGGCGAACTCTAAGCCCTACGCGTGTGGACGTTAGCCCCCTGGAGACGGGGGGCTTTACTTTTGGCTCGAGATGTATCATTATGATATCACTTTGATGTTGAACGATAGTTTCTGGAATCGCAACCGTCAAAGTGCGCTCGAGCCGACTGTGTTTCTATAACACGCTTCTCTGACACACTTTTCTCGAGCGCTCGAGGGAGGATTTATGGAAACCCGTGAAAGTAAGATTGCGGCCTTGCCTGGTGGTTTGATGTTGTTAGTTCTGCTGGCCCTGGGAGCAGGTTTGGCGTACTGGATGTTCAACGGTGCGTTTGAGGGTATCCTGACCCTCATTTCGAGCGTCGTGCTTTCAGTTCTGTTGTTGGTATTGCTGGGCGGTCTGGTCATCGTTCAGCCCAATACCGCAGTGGTACTAACTCTGTTTGGGCGCTATGTAGGGACGCAACGCGAAAACGGTTGGTACTACATCAATCCACTCACCAACCGCAAAACCATCTCGCTGAGAATTCGCAATTTCAACAGTGAGCGCCAGAAGGTCAACGACCACGACGGCAACCCCATCGAAATTGGCGCAGTTATCGTGTGGCGGGTAGTGGACAGCGCCAGAGCCACCTTTGATGTGGAACACTACGAGCAATTTGTGAGTATTCAGACTGAAACCGCCCTGCGTCACCTTGCCAGCCGCTATCCCTACGACGCGCCCGCCGACGAATTGAGCCTGCGCGGCAGTGCCGACGACCTGGCCAAAGAACTCGAGAACGACCTTTCAGGGCGACTGACCCACGCGGGGGTGGAAGTGCTCGAGGCAAGGCTGTCTCATCTGGCTTACGCCCCTGAAATCGCCGCCGCCATGTTACAGCGCCAGCAGGCCGGAGCGATTATTGCGGCCCGCGCCCAGATTGTGGCCGGAGCGGTGGGCATGGTTCAAATGGCCCTCGAGCAGCTCGAGCGCAACAATATCGTGCATCTGGACGACGAGCGCAAGGCTCAGATGGTGAGTAACCTTCTCGTCGTCCTCACCAGTGAGCGCGGTACTCAGCCGGTGGTGAACGCCGGAAGTCTTTACTAGGGGGCCTGATGGCTTCCGAAGGGGATAAGGAAAAAGTTCGTAAAAACTTTGCGCTTCGCATTTCACCCGATTTGTACGTGGCCCTCGAGCGCTGGGCTGCCGACGAACTTCGCAGTGTGAACTCACAAATTGAGTTTTTGTTGGCAGACGCGGTGAAGAAAGCTGGGCGAACTAAGCGCTCGAGCGAAGCCGAAGAATAGATGTTCCCGTGAA
>JACMOA010000305.1 GCA_014378225.1 Deinococcales bacterium
GCGGGATTGGCACCTGAGAAGCGCCTTCCCGTAGCTCGAGAGCTGGGTGAAACCTCACTTATGTTTCTGGTTCATCCCACCCTGACCCTTCAAGGTATGAACCACATGGCCGATATGATTGAGAGTGTGGTTTTGAGAGCCACAAAATAAAAATAAGGAAACTCAAAACAAAATAGTCCGTTGGCCCTCGAGCGAATTAAAAAACCTCTCCGATTGGGGAAAGGTTGGATAAAAATGAACAGGACTTTCCGCTCGAGCAGCCTACCCAGCGCCGCCCGGTTGAGGTTTTTCTTCCCTGGTGAGGGCGTGTACCCGGCGCAGGGCCACGTAACCCAGACACACGGCGATGAACAGGGAGATAGCAACAATCACCTGAAGCGGCACATTCTGCGCCCACATGCCCACCATACTCAGGGCCAGCACCAGGGTCCAGATGACCACGGCTGCGCCCCTTGCGCCGTAACGGGCATGAAGCAAGTGGTGGATATGGTTCTTTTCGGGGGTTGTGGGGCTGATTCTCCTCGAGAGCCGACTGAAGACCACTCGAGCGGTGTCTAAAATAGGCAAGCCCAGAATAAGCAGTGGAGCCACCAGGGACGCACCCGCGCTCAGCTTGAGCGTTCCCAACAGTGAAACCGCCGCCAGGGTGTAGCCAAACAGGTAGGCACCCGCGTCTCCCATGATGATGCGGCTTGGGTTGAAGTTGTAACGCAAAAACCCCAGCGCCGCGCCGCCCAGACCTGCCAGCAGCACCACTGCCGCCGCCCGGTCTGGAAACTGCGCCGCAGACGCCACCATCACCATACTGGCAATAAAGCCAATGCCGCCCACCACACCGTCTACCCCATCGCGCAGGTTCATAGCGTTAGGGATGCCCACAATCCATAGCCACGTCACGGCCACGCTCAGCGGCATCAGCCACGCCGATGGCAGGTATTCTATCCAGGGCAGGGCTGCCAAATCTATTCGCATTCCATTGACCATTAGAAGCGCTGCCGCCAGGGTTTGCACCGCAATACGAAAAGTAGGCGAGAGACCGAACTGGTCGTCAATAAATCCGGTCAGTACCAGCAGCGACGCGCCCAGTAAAATAGCCAGAACCTGAATCTGGACCCCCTCGAGCACGATGGGCCGCAGGGTCCAGGCCACCACCACCGAGCAGATAAATCCGGCAAAGATAGCCAGACCTCCGGCGTTGGGCAGTGGTGCTTTGTTTAGGCGGCGCTCGTTGGGCAGGTCAGCCCAACCTACCTTGATGGCAAACTCGCGGATGCGGGGAATAAAGCGCTGGGTAAAAAACCAGGCCACCACAAAAGTAAAAATAACGCTGAGTGCGCCAATACCCAGGGGTTGGGCGATGCCGAGAGACTTGAGAAATTCAATCATACACTTTGACCTCGAGCGCTGCTAGAAGAGGCGCGTAGTGGATTATTGTACGCTCGAGGGGCATGAAAGTGCAGTTGACTGGCTCGAGGGTTTTGCTTAGCTCTTGGCCTTAAGCTTTCTGCCTTCCGCCCTCTGCTCTCGGCCTATTTAGTACCGTAAATCCGGTCTCCCGCGTCGCCCAGACCCGGCACAATGTAGCCGTGGCTGTTCAGGTGTGAGTCTACCGCCGCCGTAACAATTTCCACGTCTGGGTGGGCCTTTTGCACCACCGCAATTCCTTCCGGGGCCGCAAGAATTACCATCAATTTGATGTTCTGAGCGCCCTGAGCTTTGAGCAGGTCGAGCGCCCGCACCGCACTGCCGCCCGTAGCCAACATGGGATCCAACAAAAAAACCCGCCGCTCTCCGATGTCTGGCGGAAGTTTGGCGTAGTAAGACACCGGGCTGAGGCTTTCTGGGTCGCGGTAAAGGCCGATGTGTCCCACTTTAGCCGCCGGAATCAGGCGCAAAATGGAATCTGCCATCACCAGACCCGCCCGCAAAATAGCCACCAGAGCCAGCTTTTTGCCCGAAAGCATCGGGGACTGGGTGGGTGAGACCGGAGTGTCGAGCGCCACCATTTCTGTCTCCAGGTCTCGAGTAGCTTCAAAGGCCATCAACATGGCAATTTCGGCAGCCAGTTCTCTGAAGTCTTTGGTTCCAGTGTTATGGTCGCGCAGCAGGGAGAGTTTGTGTTGAATAAGCGGATGGTTGACGACGGTTATAGACAAAAGAACCTCCGGGGTTTGGGTGAGAAAGTGCGCTCGAGCGCATGCAACAACAGGGTGAACGGTCTGGGAAAGCCAGTCTTGATGGGTCACAGGTGAGGTGAAACCTATCCTCGAGATTATACGGCTCGAGCTTATCGTGAGGCAGCTAAAAAATGGTTTGGTAAGGGTAGCTCTTGTGGCTACCCTTTCTTTCAGTGAGTAGAACAAATCTGCCCCAGCTTGAGCTGGCCAGTCGCTGAGGGCAATTTAAAGCGCAGTAATCTGGCGGACACCTTGCTCGCTTGACTCACAAAAAATGCTCTCGAGCTGAGGGTTTGAATGGGGACGCAGGGCGCACGGTTCACGGCTGTGCGCCCTTTTGCTTTGGAACACCGTGCTACACTCGAGTCCATCCCACACTCGAGTCGGGCGCTCGAGCTGGAGACCCCAGCCCAGCCGGAGGTTTGTCATGTTTGACCCAGCCTCTCCCGAAACCGCAAAGGCGCGTTCAAGAGCAAATTTTGACACCATTGCTTCTCAGTACGACGGTCTGCGTTTCGTTCACCGTTGCGCCGAGCGGCTGGCGGAACTCACGCCATTCACACCTGGAATGCGGGTGCTGGACCTGGCCACTGGAACGGCTCTGGTGGCGGCTCTGGTGGCTCCTAATGTTGGCTCGAGCGGCAGGGTTGTAGGGGTGGACTTTTCGCCCGAAATGCTGGTGCAGGCTCGAGCGCGGCTGGATTCTTTTCATCTGGGGTGGGTCGAACTGCTTGAGGCCGACGCAGCCCAGTTACCCTTTCCAGACTCGAGCTTCGAGTGCGTGCTGTGCGCGTCTTCGCTGATGTTCATGCCGGACATGTCCGCCGTCCTGCGCGAGGCGAGGAGGGTTCTGGTTCCAGGAGGGCGCATGGGCTTTACAGGCTTTGGCATGGGGTTTCTCGAGCCGCTGCACACGCTCTGGCTCGAGCGACTTGGGCGGCAAGGCGTACCCCTGCCGCCACTGCCTGTTCGTCGTCTGGCGGACCCGGCGGTGTGACAAACCTTACTGCTCGAGGCCAGATTTGAGCGAGTTGAGGTAATAAGTGAACAACAGGGCTACTGGCTAGGTCAGGCCGAGGACCGCCTGAAAGAAATTCGGGTGGGTCTGGAGGGATTGGCACTTTCGAAGATGACCCCACAGGAGCGTGAGCAGATTGAAGCCGAACACCTGAAAGAGTTGCGTTCGCTCGAGGGTGAACGGGGCTTGTGGATGGACTTACCCGTGAATTTTGCCTTTGGAACGCGCGGAACGAGCAGCAGCTAAAGTCTGAATGGATGGAATGCTAGACTAAAACCATGAGCATGTCCCCTGAAGAAATGGTACTACGGGCCAACGAATGGGGTGTTCGGCTCGAGTTCGTCAGCGGTGTTCCGTTGTGGGAAGCACAACCTGTCTATGCACACCAAGACGTGATAGACGAAATTCGCTCGAGCATTCGCCCAGGTATACTAGAAGGGTGTGCATGTCACCATATGGCGGACGTTCTCTTTAAATTTCCTGATGGCTCTCTCAAGCGCCCAGACATCTCCATCCTGTGTTTTAAACCAGACCGCGCTCAGGGGTATGGGGCGCTCGAGCACGTTCCAGAAGCAGTGGTTGAGGTTATCAGTCAGGGTTATGAAAGTAAAGACCTCGAATTTGGACCCAACTTTTACCTAGCGCAGGGCGTCAAAGACGTGATTGTGGTGGACCCGCGCACTTTGATGGTGCTGCACTACCGCCGGGATGGTACTCGCCGCCTCACCTCACCGCAGGATTTTACGCTCGAGTGTGGGTGTAATTGTACGGTTTGAACCGCGTCCAGATTGCATAAGAAAAGCCGCCCTCATGCTCGAGGGCGGCTTTCCAAAATTCTCAACTCGAGCGGAACTCAGTTACTCCCGCAACCCGCGCCACTTTCCGAGTCTCCGGTGTTTGCGCCGTCAGTGCGGAAGCTGTGACCACAGCCACAGCTCGAGGTGGCGTTGGGGTTGTTGACACTGAAACCACCACCCATCATATTTTCCACAAAATCTACTTCGCAGCCGCGTAGCAAGTCAATGCTCATACGGTCCACCAGCAGTTTCACGCCCCGGTGGTTGACGATGGTGTCGCCCTCGAGTTCGCGGTCGTCAATGGCCATACCATATTGATAGCCGCTGCACCCGCCACTCTTGATGAACACCCGCACTCCGGCGTTCTCCTTGCTCTGTGCAGAGAGCATTCCCGCCGCCTTTTGAGCGGCAAATTCACTGATTGTGATAGGCATTTCCAGCGTTTCCATAGGTGTAATTTAGCACTTTATCCTCGAGCGGAAGGTGTGTTGATGCAGCAAGATTTCAGACATCAGTTATCAGATTTCAAACAGTGCCTTTTTCTGTCGTCTGTATTCCTCAATCTCTACCGTCGTCCGTCCATACCCCGCTCAAGCGTTGCGAAACCCCGTATAATTGAGCTATGACCCTCGAGCGTTTAAGCGCCCTACAGGACGCGCTCTCAAGCACAGATTATGCGGGCTGGTTAATTTACGATTTTCAAAAGCTCAACCCGCTGGCCCACACCCTACTCGAGCTGCCAGGAGACGCACACCTGACCCGGCGCTTCTTTTTCTGGATTCCGAGGGTGGGAATACCTGTGCTGATTCACAATAGCATCGAGAGTGGAACCTGGAAAGTGCTGACTGATGGCCTGGACCTCGAGCGGGTGGCTTGCCGGGGTCATGAGGACATGACGAGGGCTTTGCGGAACATCCTGAATCCGGCGGACGTGGTGGCGATGGAGTACAGCCCGATGGGTGCGGTTCCTTACGTTTCTAAAGTGGACGCCGGAACGCTCGAGTGGGTGCGCTCGCTGGGTGTGGAGATAGTCTCGAGCGCGAATTTACTGCAAAACTTTCTCAGGTGGTCCGACTCCGACCTGCAAGCTCATAGCCGTGCGGTCAAGGTACTGCTCGAGGGCGTAAATGCCGGATTCAAACTGCTGCACGAACGCCTCAAGGGTGGCTGGATGGTGGACGAATTCGAGGCCCAGCAAGAAATTCTGCGGGTGATGAACGAGGGTGGACTGGTCACGGACCATCCTCCGGTGGTGGCCTTCGGAAGGCACGCCGCCGACCCACACTACGCGCCCGCCCCAGGATTTAGCGCGGTGCTCGAGCGCGGTCAGTGCGTGTTGATTGACCTGTGGGGCCGGGAGCCGGGACGCCCCCACGCGGACATCACCTGGATGGGCTACGCCGGAACCCCACCCGAAGACTTTTTGCACGCCTGGGAATCGGTTAAAACCGCTCGAGACGAGGCGGTGAGATTTTTGCGCCAGAGCTGGGAAACCTTCGTGCTCGAGGGCTGGATGGTAGACCGCTGCGCCCGCGATTTCCTCGAGGGTGCGGGTTATGGCGAGTTTTTCACCCACCGCCTGGGCCACAATCTGGGTGTGGATTTACACGGCCCCGGTGCCAACCTGGACGACCTCGAGACCCACGATACCCGCACGCTCACGCAAGGTCTGGGCTTCACCATCGAACCCGGTGTTTACCCGCTCGAGCGTGGGTTTGGCGTTCGCAGTGAAATCAACGTGTTCATGGGTGAAACTGGCCCTCGAGTGACCACCCCCAATCAGCACAATCTGTTTGTGTTGGGAGACCTCGAGTGGGAGCGGGTGGCCTACGACGGGAATGCTTGATTTCTTGCATGATTAGCCAAAGGTCTTGACTGAGGTCTTCCAGGACTCTGGGCCGTATCGCTCGAGCGAAAACCCAACACTCGAGTATAATCGTCTTCCGTGCGCCTCAGCCACCTGCAAACCCTAAATTACCGCAATCTCGAGGACGCCACCCTGGATTTTTCACCCGGCCTTAACGTGGTCAGCGGCCCCAACGGTCAAGGCAAAACCAATCTGCTGGAGGCTATTTATCTGGTGCTGACCGGGTTCACCGACGCCGGACGGTTGGAGCAATTGGTGCGCTTTGGACAAAAGGAAGCTTACGTAAAAGCCACCCTCGAGCGGGAAGACGGACACAGCGTGCTCGAGGTGGGCATTGGGCGCGGGCGCAGGGTGCAGAAAGCCGACGGCATCAAGGTGAGCGCTCACTCTTTGTTGCGCGGCGGCGCGGTGTGGATTCGGCCCGAGGACAGCGAACTGGTGCTGGGGTCTCCCGGCGGTCGGCGGGCTTTTCTGGACGCGCTGCTCTCGAGGCTGAGCTTGCGCTACGCCAGCATTCTGGCCTTATACGAGCGCAATCTGGCTCAGCGTAACGCTTCCCTGCGAAGCGGCGAACTGTGGGCGCTCGAGGTGTGGAACACCAAACTGTTTGAGTTGGGCGCGGAAATCTTGACCTTACGGCGGCGGGCGGTCACGAGATTGAGCGAACTAGCAGCCGAGGCCCACACGGGGCTAGGTGGCGGCGAAGACCTCGAGCTGAAGCTGCTCGAGACCACCACCCCAGAAACTTATCTGTTTGATTTAGAAGCCAAACGCACCGAAGAAGTCGCCAGGGGGCTGACCGTACTGGGACCACACCGCGACGACCTCGAGATTGTACTGCACAGCGTTTCTGCCCACACTTACGCTTCAAGAGGAGAAGCCCGCACCATCGCCCTGGCCCTGCGTCAAGCCGAATATACCCTGCTCGAGGAGCGGCACGGGGACGCCCCTATCTTGCTGCTAGACGACTTCAGCGCCGAACTGGACCCAATGCGGCGTGAACACCTGCTCACCCTGGCCCGTAAATCTCCCCAAGCGATTGTGACCGGAACCGAAACGCTCGAGCGACCCCTCGAGCATTCGGTGCGCCGCTTTACCGTGAACGCGGGAAAGTTGGCGCTCGCGGGAGAGTAGGTTATTCTGGAGGTGGGTTTTGGGTGGTGGCTTTTGAGTTTTGAGTGGTGAGTGTAGGAATAGAGGGCATCAGCATCAGACGTCAGACATCAGAAAAGGCAAAAGTCGTTCATCCATTTACCCTTTACCGACTTACCCCCTTACCTACACTGTCCCCATCTTGGACAAAACGGCACTATCTTGA
>JACMOA010000306.1 GCA_014378225.1 Deinococcales bacterium
AGCGGCGGCCCTCGAGAGTGAACATCCGCTGTTTATTCTGTATACTTCTGGCTCTACCGGAAAGCCCAAAGGCATCCTGCACAGCACGGCAGGTTACATGATGGGAGCTTACCTCAGCACCAAAACGGTGTTTAATCTGGACGCTAGAGATTTGTTCTGGTGTACCGCCGACGTGGGTTGGATAACTGGACACACCTACAGCGTGTACGGTCCGCTGCTGAATGGCGCAACTTCCCTGCTGTACGAGGGAGCGCCCAATCACCCGGACTTTGGGCGCTATTGGGACATGGTGCAGCGCCACGGGGTTACGGTTTTTTATACCGCGCCCACTGCCATCCGCGCCTTTATGCGGGCCGGGGACGATTTCCCTAACAGGTACGACCTCTCGAGTTTGCGCTTACTGGGCAGCGTGGGCGAACCCATCAACCCCGAAGCCTGGGTCTGGTACTCCCAGACCATCGGCGGCTCAAAATGTCCGGTGATTGATACCTGGTGGCAAACCGAGACGGGCAGCATCATGCTGACCACGCTTCCCGGCGCACACACCGCCAAACCGGGTAGTGCGGGCCTTCCCCTGTTTGGGGTGGAACCTGCCGTCGTGGACGAAGCTGGAGTGGAACTCGAGGCTAATCAGGGCGGATTCTTGATTCTGAAGCGTCCCTGGCCCAGTATGCTCAGAAGCGTGTACGGCGACAGTGAGCGCTTTAAGAGTGCCTACTGGGGTCAGTTCGAGAACTGTTATTTTGCCGGAGACGGCGCACGAAAAGACGAAGACGGCTATTTTACCGTGATAGGCCGCATTGACGACGTGCTCAACGTGTCTGGTCATAGGCTAGGAACGATGGAGGTGGAAAGCGCCTTGGTAGAGCATCCGGCCACCGCCGAGGCCGCTGTAGTGGGCAAACCCGACCCTATCAAGGGCGAGTGCGTGGTGGCTTTCGTTATTAACAAAGCTGGCTCGAGCGTGACCGAGGCGGACCTTAAAGCTTTTGTAACCAGGGAGATTGGCGCGATTGCCCGTCCAGACCGCATTTATTTTGTGGACGGGCTGCCTAAAACTCGCTCTGGGAAAATCATGCGCCGCTTGCTGCGTCAGATTGCCGCAGGTGAAGAACCAAAAGGCGACCTCAGCACGCTCGAGGATATGACAGTGCTCGAGCGGATTCGGAGTGTGGTGGCGGAGAGCTAGAATTTTCGGGTGAAGCGCTCGAGGGTGGAGAAGGACTGTTCAGGTTTGTTTTTTGGGCAACCCCTTGTGGTTGCCCTTTTTTATTCGTTAAAGCGAGAACTAAACCCAATTCCCAACCTGTGCAAACAATTAGTGTTGAAGCTACGTTAACCTGAGCTACACTGGAACCATGAGTGAACATCCTCGAGAGCTAAGCCGCCCCCTTCGCGTTGCGGTTATTGGTGCGGGTCCTAGCGGGTTTTATGTGGCAGAATCCCTGCTCAAGCAAACCCAACATGCAGTGAGCGTGGATTTGTTGGACCGCCTGCCCACGCCCTACGGACTGGTGCGTTACGGCGTTGCGCCGGACCATCCTAAAATCAAGAGCATCACCCTGCAATACGAAAAAATTGCCCGTGACCCTCGAGTGCGCTTTCTGGGCCATGTGGAACTGGGCAAAGACCTCACTCGAGCGGACCTACAAAAGTACTACGACGCGGTTTTCTACACCGTGGGGGCCTCGAGCGACCGCAACCTGGGCATTCCCGGTGAGACGCTGAAGGGCAGCTATTCGGCCACCGAATTTGTGGCTTGGTACAACGGACACCCCGATTACCCAGACCGCGAGTTCGACCTGCACAACGTCTCGAGCGTGGCTGTGGTGGGTGCAGGGAACGTGGCCATTGACGTGACCCGCATTCTGGCCAAGTCACACGATGAACTCTCGAGTACCGATATGGCCCATCACGCACTGGTCGCCCTGCAACACAGCGCGGTGCGGGACGTGTACATGCTGGCGCGGCGCGGCGCGGCCCAGGCCAAGTTCACCACCAAAGAACTGCGCGAACTGGGAGAGCTGCTCGAGGCCGATATTCTGATTAAACCCGAGGAAGTGGCGCTCGACGAGGCTGGACAGTTGGCGCTCGAGAGTGCGGACAACACGGTCAAGAAGAATGTAGAAATCCTGCACGAATTTGCCAAAAAACCGCTCGAGGGCAAGCCGCGCCGGGTTCATTTGCGCTTTCTGGTGTCTCCGGTAGAGATTCTGGGGCAGGAGTCCATTACGGGCCTCAAAATTGAGCGCAACCGCCTGGACGAAAATCAGAACGCGGTGGGAACTGGCGAGTTTGAGACCTTGCCCGTCAGCATGGTGCTGCGCTCGGTGGGCTACAAGGGCGTGCCACTGCAAGATGTTCCCTTTGACCCCAGGAAAGGTGTAATTCCTAACGCTTCTGGGCGGGTGCTCGAGGGTGAAGCTGTCGTTCCTGGCGAATACGTAGCTGGATGGATTAAACGCGGTCCTAGCGGTGTGGTGGGCAGCAACAAGGTGGACTCTGCCGAGAGCGTGAAATTGATGCTCGAGGACCTTTCTACCCTCGAGCTGGCGGGTGACGCGGACGCACACCCAGGGGCCATTACTGCCCTACTCGAGGCTAGAGGCGTTCACTATGTCACCTTTGACCAGTGGCTCGAGCTAGACCAGTTTGAGACCGAAGCCGGAAAGCTGGTGGGCCGCCCCCGAGTGAAGATTGCACGGATTTCGGAGATGCTCGAGAAGTTGAAGCTGAGGATTTAGGCTTCAGACGACAGATTTCAGACATCAGATTCCAGAATTTGAGAATCGGCTTTTTCTGCCATTGTCTTGGACAAAGCGGCACCTACCGGGCCTGTCCGTCTGCCGTCTCAAGCCAACTCGAGCAAATTCGCCAAATCTTCCCCTGAAATCATTCCCCAGACCTCGAGTAGATTTTCAGAAAACTTGAATTGGCGCACTCGTGGACAGTCTAAAAGTTTGCGCTCGAATGCGGTGGATAGTTTCTTCAGCTCGAGCCGATGAAAGTGTTCCAACTCGCAGCGCAGCTTCAGGACGCCGCCCTCGAGTGAGCTAGCGCTCAGGCCATCTGCCTGTAAAAAATAAGCGCCCAGCTTGCTTTGTTCGCCGTAGGGACACACCAGAATGTACGCTCGAGTGTGGGGGGGAACTTGTCCCTTTTCTATTTTTTCAAAGGTCCAGGGCCACACCTCACCGCTCAAATAAAGATTCAGTGGCTCGAGGGTGCGCTCGAGTTCGTCGCGTAAATCCAGGTAAACGGGTTCCACAAATTCAGTTTAGCGATTCAAAGCCCCATCTTCATGCTTCGATTTGTTTAGGATGCAGGTCATGATAGAGATTTCTCCCCAAGAAGCCCAGGCTCGAGTGCAAAGCGGCGCGTATTTTGTGGACGTGCGCGAACAAAACGAGTGGAACGAGGTTCACGCGCAGGGCGCACACCTGCTTCCGCTCTCGGAGTTCACACAGCGCTTCGCGGAGCTGCCCAAAGAAAGTGAAATTGTGGTGATTTGCCGCTCTGGAGCGCGTTCGGGTCAGGCGGTTCAGTTTCTCGAGGGGCAGGGTTACACTGCAAGCAATCTCGAGGGCGGAATCTTGCGCTGGCTCGAGGAAGGTTTTCCTGTAGAAAGGAGTGGAGTTTAATGATACCCAGTGACAATCAGATTTTAGAATCGCTCAAAGTGGTGCGAGACCCCGAAATTCCGGTCAATATTGTGGATTTAGGGCTGGTTTATGGAGTAGAAATTAACGAAGAAGGTGTAGTGGATATCGAAATGACCCTTACTTCGGTGGGTTGCCCAGTGCAGGACATGATTCGCTCCGACGCAGAAATGGCGGTGATGCGGCTCGAGGGTGTAACCCAGGTGAACGTGGATTTTGTGTGGACCCCACCGTGGAGCACCGACAAAATGACTGAAGACGGCAAGCGTCAGATGCGGATGTTTGGGTTTAGCGTTTAGTTGGCGCGCGAGGGACGCGACCCCCCCTTCTTTCTTTCGCTGCGCTAAAGAAAATATCCCCCCTGCGATAGTAGGGGGGGAACTCAAAGACTGTTGTGCTCGAGCTTTTAAAGTTCCCCCCTGTTTTAGAGGGGGGAAACTCTTTTAAGCGTAGCGGGATG
The DNA here is from genome assembly GCA_014378225.1 of Deinococcales bacterium. Taxonomy (GTDB): domain Bacteria; phylum Deinococcota; class Deinococci; order Deinococcales; family Deinococcaceae; genus JACMOA01. The sequence continues at coordinate 4,120 of JACMOA010000306.1, forward strand.
GCCTGATAGGCGTGCAGGTCCGGTAGGCGGACAGGCCCGCTAGGTGC
>JACMOA010000307.1 GCA_014378225.1 Deinococcales bacterium
AGTCCGCCCGAGGCCCTGTATCGCCGGGTCAACGCGCTGCGGATTTTGATGCCGTTTGTCATTGTGCTGGTGGTGGTGGGCTATGAGTTCGGGGTGGCTCAACTGGGCAACCGGGGCAACGAATTTTGGGCGCACCTGCTGTTTTACAGCATTCTGGGGCCGTTCGTCACCTTCTACATTATTACCTGGATTATCGTGGGCATCCGTATCCGCCAGAAGGCCGAACTCGAGCTGCGAGATTTGTACGCCGAACTTAAAAGCGCAAACCGTCGTTTGGACACCGTGGGTCAACTGATTCGCTCACTCGCTGAAGCTGGAGATTTGGAAGAAGTTCTGGACACCGCCATTCAGGGTGTGGTGCGGGCTACAGGCGCACACAGCGGACTGATTACCTTACCCGGCGGCATTGTGCGCGGGGTCAGTTTTTCTGGACAGCTCGAGAGTCATTTTGACGACTGGACCGACCTCTTCCCTACTGGAGCGCTCGAGCGTTTTGAGGACGGCCTGAACCGCATCTCCTTGCCCCTGTCTTGGTCTGGGCAGACGGTGGGCTTTTTACACCTGCGCCAGTTCGAGGAACCCACCCCAGAAGGCCGCAGTCTCTTGGGCGCTCTGGCGTCCGAAGTAGGAACTGCGCTCGAGGCCGCCCAGCGCCGCAGCCGAGATTTGGTCTCGCTGTACCGGGTAGACCAGAGCATCCGGGCCGAGCGCAACATGGACCGCCTGCTCGAGCGTATTCTCTCGCAGATGGCCGGACGCAGCGGCGCAGAAGCCCAGGCCGCGTACCTGGTAGACGAGGACGATACCTTGCGTCTGGTGTGGGGCCAGGACTTCGAGGGAGCGGTGTTTCACGGCGGGGTGGTCTCGAGCTTTGCCCGTAAAGTGGCGCTCGAGCGCAAACCCTTACGCACCTCCGGCGGCTCTGATGACGCCATTTTCAGGGAAGCGGTGAGTCAGATTGGTCTGCCGATGCAGAGTGAAGACCGGCTCGAGGGTGTGATTGTGCTGGCCTACCGCCAGAAACTGGGGCTGGACAACGCCCGTTTGCCGCTGCTTGCGCTGCTGGCCAATCAGGCCACTCTGGCAGTTCGCAATGCCAGGGCCTACCTGTATTCCGAAGAACTCGCTATTGGCGAGGAACGCAACCGCATCGCCCGTGAAATCCACGATGGGGTGGCCCAGAGCCTCGCTTTCACCGCGCTCAAGTTAGATTTAGCCGAGCGCTTGGTAGACAAAGACCCTTCCAAAGCGGTTTCAGAAATTCAACTCTCCAAACAAACCCTGCGCGAACAGATTCGAGAAGTGCGCCGCAGTATTTTTGCACTAAGGCCCATTGACCTCGAGCGGTTTGGACTGCTTGAAACGGTGCGGAAATACGTGCAGGATTTTGGGGAGCAGAACAACCTTCGCACCCATCTTCAACTCGAGGGCGACATCAAACTTGCGCCCAGTGACGAGGCCATCACCTTCCGCATTTTGCAGGAAAGCCTCAACAACGTGGCTAAACACGCCAAAGCGGGCAACGTCTGGGTCTGTCTCGAGTCGGGGGAGCAGGGAGCCACCCTGACCGTGCGCGACGATGGGGTGGGCTTTGACCCGCAAACCGTGGCGGGTAAGGTCTCGAGCGTGGGGGGTCTGGGCCTCACCCAGATGCGCGAACGCATGGAGTCCAGAGGAGGTCGTTATGGACTTTTCAGCGCGGTGGGTGCGGGAACCACGGTACAAGCTAGTTTGCCGCAGAATTAAAAAAGTGGGACAGCGTGGAACTCGAGGTACGATAAAAGACCGCCCTCGAACGGTCTTTTAAAATGGGTAAAACTTATTTCTTGGTTAGATTAATAAAGATGTTGCCCACATCTTGTGTCCCTGCCGTGGCTTTCAATGCAGCCGTTAACTTATTGGCGGCTGCAACTCCCTTACCAGAGACCATAATGTTGGTATCACCAGGATAAATATAGGTCCCAGTTATTGTTCCATCGTTAGCGACAGTCCCACTTCCGGTTCCTTTGAGGTTGCCTAGTGTGGTGTTGCTAATGTTGCTGGTCCACTTACCATCTTGAGCCACGTTGAGGGTAAGCGTACCCTCCTGTGGACCTAAGTCGGCGGTAAAAGTGCCTTCATAGCTACCCGTATAGGGGTTGGCAGGCGTCGCGGTGTTACAGCTCGAGAGCAGGGCCAGAATGGCGACAGAGGCCAGAGTACGAATAAAAGGACTAAGCATAAGTCTCCTGTGTTAGATAAAGCAGAATTTTAGAAAATACAAATTTAAATGTATTTTCTCTAATTTTCATCCTATACTTAAAATACTAATATATTAATCTATGCCTAGATAAGTTTATTTGCGGGTCAGGTTGATTTTGAGTTTTTCGGCGTTGGGTTGGGCAGCGGTGCTGACATTGAGGGTTCCGGTCACGGTTTTATCGGTTAGGGTCAGTTTGCCGGATAAGGTGGTAAGCGGGAAAACGTCCCCCGAGTATTTGTAGGTGGCGTTCAAAGTCCCGTCGTTCTGAATAGTTCCAGAAACACTCGTGGTGGGCTTAACCGTTTCGCTCGAGGAGGTCAGCACGATGGTTCCAGTTACGGCTCCATCGCCTTTAACCGACAAAGTCAGCGTGCCGTTAAATGGGCTAACATCGGCAGCAAAGGTTCCGGTGTAGTCTCCGGCGAAGGTGTTGGCCACGGGGGGATTGCTACAGCTCGAGAGCAGGGCGGCGGTTAGCAGGGGGGCGGCAACGAATAGAAGTGAACGCATAAATCTCCTTCATAGATGTTTTACACACCGATTACTCATTGTAAAACTTGAAAGTCACTCGAGGGTTGAAAAATATTTAAATTTTCTTAACCCAACTCTAATAAGAAGAAATGAACCGTGAAAAGTGTTACTCGAGCGGGGGAACCACCTGCCGACCCGCGTAGCCCAGCGCCCTGTGCTGCTCCACCGCCCTGCGGCCCACCTCGAGCACCCGTCCTGCCCTCACCAGCGCCACCACACAACCGCCAAACCCACCACCTGTCATGCGTGCGCCGTACACACCCCCCTGCGCTTGTAAAATCTCGACCAAATCGTCCACCGCCCGCACGGAGACGCCATAATCATCGCGCAGGCTCGAGTGAGATTCGTTCATCAAAATCCCAAAGTGTCCGGCGTCCGACTCGAGCGCCCTGAGCACCCGGTCATTTTCCGTGACCACATGGCGGGCGCGTTTCTTGAGTTTGCCCTCGAGCGTGCTGAGCTGGCCCCAGTCCGTCAGGAAACGCAAGGATTTCAGGCCCAAAAGCCTTGATGCTTCTTCGCACTGGGCGCGGCGCTCAGCGTATCCACCATCCGAAAGCTCGTGTGACACCCCGCTGTGAATCACCAGAATCTCGCTTCCGGCAGGCAGCGAAACAGAGCGCATTTCTAAGGTGAGGGTATCCAGAAACAGCGCAGTCTGGGTGTTGGCCACGCTCGAGGCCATTTGGTCCATGATGCCGCACGGCACACCCACCCAGACGTTCTCGGCCCGCTGGCCCAGTTGAGCCAACTTTACATCGTCTAGCTCGAGGTTTAAAAGCTCCCGCACGGCACGCAGGGTAGCCACCTCAATGGCGGCGCTCGAGCTGAGACCGCTGCCGGTGGGAACCGTAGAGCGAACCCAGTAATTCAGCGGTGGAACTGTAATCTTGAAGTGTTCCTCGAGCACGCGGAAACAGCCCAGCACGTATTTTCCCAGACCCTCGAGCTTGGCATCGGGCATCAGGTCGTAACGCTCTCCGGTGTCTGGGGCCACCAGATGGTGTTGGGAGTCGTGTGAAAAGGAAATCATCACCGTAGCCGCCTGCTCTATGGCGATGGGCAGCACAAAACCGTCGTTATAATCGGTGTGCTCTCCAATCAAATTGACCCGTCCGGGCGCGTGAGCGGTGACTTGGGGAGGATGGCCGAAAGTAGTTTGAAAGTCATTCATGTCAGGGAGCGCTCGAGTGGGAAGGCGTTGCGCCTCCGGCGGGTCATCAGTAATTGGTCATTGGTTGGTTTGATTTTGAACACTGTCTTGGACAGAACGGCACCTACCGGGCCTGTCCGCGTCTTGAGCAGAACGGCACCTCACGGGCCTGCTCGCCTCTCGGGCCTCGCCGCCTGCTCACCTGTCGGGCCAGACCGCTCGAGTGCAAACCCTCCAATAACTGAGAACCAAAAACCCACGGCCCAGCCCGTCAGGTGCTGTAGTTGGGCCAAGACAGCCGGAGGCGCTTTCTCTAAATATCTGGAGTCTGACCTTAAAACTCTGGCACCACTACCGCCTGCAAATCCTTCGCGGTATTCTCCGGTAAATTGTCCATTGCCACCAAACCCGCGCCCAACTCGGTTCCAGCCAGATACTTGAGCTTGTCTGGGGTGCGGTATGGCGGGTAAAACTCGAGGTGAAGGTGAGCTTCAGGGTGTTCAAACCCGTCGGTGGGGGCCTGGTGCATCACCATCAGGTATGGAAATAGCGGACGGGCCTCGAACAGATGGTCGTATTTGTAGAGCAGCGTTTTGAGCACTCGAGCGAAATCGTCGCGCTCGAGGTGGGTTAGGTCTGCAATCGAGGGCGCAGCGCGTTTAGGAGCCAGCCAGACCTCGTAGGGATAGCGGGCAAAGGCCGGAATGAAGGCCAGCATAGTTTCGGAATCCACCACGATTCTCGAGCCGTCCTCGAGTTCCGCCCGGATGTGGTCCTCGAGCAAGCCGCGTCCGTAAGCTTCAAAGTGCTTTTTCTGATTCTCGAGTTCGAGGGCTGGAACCGGAGGAACGTGGTCGTAGGCGTAGATTTGACCGTGCGGATGGTGCAGGGTCACGCCCATCTCCACGCCCCGGTTCTCAAAAGGCATCACATACTGGATGTCTGGCTTGCTGCCCAGTTCGCTGTAACGGTCTGCCCACACGTCAATCAGCAGCTTAATGTGCTCGAGCGGTAAGGTTCCCAGACTCTGTTTGGAATCCTGGGTGAACACCACTACCTCACACTCCCCTTTGCCAGGAGCGGTGGGAACGATGCTCTCGGGCGGACTATGTGCCTCGAGCGAGAGGGACGGGAAGCGGTTTTGAAACACCGCCACATCGTAATTTCCGCTGGGCAGTTCGGTGGGGAATTCCGCATTTGTGGTGGGAGCCAGCGGATTGTAGTTGTCTGGCGGCAAAAAAGGGCGGTTCTGACGGTAACCTGCATATGTGCCCCACTCGCCGCGCAGCGGATGCCAGCGCAGGTGCGGGTTGGCGTTGACCGCCTCACTGCTGGGGCTGGGGGCGGGTCCATGCTCGAGCGGAGTGTTAACGCTGCTATAGAGCCAGAGTTTGCGTCCATCGGGTTTGAGCAATTCTTTTTTCTGCACTGTCACCTCTTTGAAAGGTCTATCTTGAAGCCAGGAACTCGAGGGGATTTCTTTCATTACTTTCAATTCTTTCGTTATTTTCAATTGTACATCCCTAGAGCGCGGGAAGATGTCTAGTTGGGTTTACGTGTGGTTAAAGTATAAACCACTCAAGCTTTGAGGACGACCTCGATTTCCGTCTACTCGAGCGCGGTGCAGTGCTTGTCGTTTCGTAGATACAAATGCAATAGCGTAGCTAACAAAAGTTTAGTGAAATTTTTTCACTTGAATATGCCTCGAGCGCTCGAGCACTTGGGTGTAACTCAGATTTGCGAGGTGGGGAAAGCGGCGTGACGTAAATGGTCAAAGGAGAGAGGAGAGCGACGAGAGTAACGTCTTGCTCGCAAAGAAGCCATACCCCTAGCACCGGGTCGAGACCAATGTTGTCCTGAACGCTTCATCCGATGTCCAATCACACTTTTGTTGATGCCTTCTATTTGACCACTTCCGATCGGCCAGTTGCGAGAAAGAAACGTGGGATAATCCGTGTGTGGTAAGCGAGCCTGTAGATAGGCAAGCGCACCTGTGGCCTCCTCACTCCAGGTTTGGCGTTTGGAAGGCAAAGGCAGATAAGTCTCGAGCCACTCATGAACATTGATTTTTCCCCTAAGTAACTGTTTGCGTTCAGTCGAGCGCTGAGTTTCGGTCCACTTAGAGGCCTGCATCACCACGTCGAGATAGTGACTGGCATGGAAAACATCGAGCACCAGCGGGAGGTTTTGTAGTTCAGCAATACGCGCAATCCACGGTGCACCATCACCAACCAAGACCACGGTGTCATTCTGACGTACTCCCGCTTGCCGCAGTAATCCGGCTACCGGGTCACAAAAGTCTTCAGCAGACTCTACAGTGCTATACAGCGTGCGTTCTCGAGGGGCATTCTGTGGATACACACACGCCGTCTTAATTTCTACTCCTGGACATTTCCCGTCCTGGGCTTGTCCCAAGACAAAGCACCCATCCATTTGCAGCACCATCACTCGCCCTTCTCCTTCAGAGGAGGTTAGCTCGAGTGGAGCG
>JACMOA010000308.1 GCA_014378225.1 Deinococcales bacterium
ACCTGGTCATGACTGACCGCACCCTCGAGCAGTTGCGATAACCGGGTGGCACTGGTTTGGCCAAACGAGGCCAAAAGATAATCGCTGTACAGTTCCAGCATTGCACGGTTCATACCCTAGTCTACCCCCTCTCCCTAAATCGCCTCATCTGCTATCGCGTAAGGTCAGTGATAACCCGTCCCTATCCACTCCCCATAACCCATTCCCTATAACCCTGTAAACTCCTTTTCAATATGAACATCCTCGAGCTATACCGTCAGGCCGGAGCCTATCACGAGGGCCACTTTCTGCTCTCGAGCGGGCGACATTCACCCAAGTTTTTGCAGTCCACTACGGTGTTGCAGCACCCACAGCACGCTGACCTTATCGGGGGGGGATTGGCGAACTTGTTGCGTGACTTAAAACCTAGTTTTGTGATAGGTCCGGCGATGGGCGGCGTGGTTTTAGCTTATGTAACTGCGCGGGGCCTGGGTTGCCGCGCCCTGTTTGCCGAAAAAGGAACGGACGGGGCAGGCCATAAAATTATGACTGTTCGCGAAGCGTTCAGCATCGCACCGGGAGAGCGTTTTGTAGCAGTGGAAGATGTGCTGACTACCGGGGGTAGCGTGCTCAAGGCTGTTAGAGCTGCTCGAGAGCTGGGAGCAGAGTGCGTGGGTATTGGCTGCATTATTGACCGCCGCAAAGAAAATACCCCGCTCGAGGGCATTCTTTTACGTTCGCTCGAGCGCCTGTATTTTGAAACCTACGCTCCAAACGAGGTTCCCGAGAGTTTAGCGGCTTTGCCCCTACAAGAAATTTGAAGCGTTTTCACGCAAATCACTTGAAACACAATTTTTAAAACCCAGACCCGCTAGGCTCGAGCACGATGAAGACCCGGCTCGAGCTTTTTAAATTTTTCGTTTTCCTGCTTGTCTTGGGCTGGGCGCTGTCCCTCTCCCCTGCACTGGCCCAGACTACTCCCGCCGCCCCCACAGAACTAGTTCAAACCGTTCCCCAGGAAACTCCCGCCGCACGCAAGGCTGCTGATGGGGTGCTCGAGGGCTGGGTTTTGGGCGAGTTCAACGTCAATCCGGTTACGGTGCGAACCTCCGAACAGCTCGAGGAAATGATTATTCAGATGTTGCGCTACACCCCGGTTTCTCCAGGCGCAAAAACTAATCTCGAGCTGGCCCGTCTGGTCAGTCGCGACACTAGCACCCGACGCGAAACCTACCGTTATCCAGTGGCCTCGAGCGGGCAGGATTTTGGTGTGGATGTCACCGTGTCTCCCTCGGCGGGGGGTGGCTGGGAAGCCTACGCGGTGCGCCTCGCCTCGAGCGGCCCCGCCCTGCCTCCTGAGTTGATGAGTCCGCTGGCCCCCATCCTGTTTGGATTGGCAACCCTGCTGCTGATTTATGGGGTTACGCGCCCCACCTTATGGCGTACATGGGTGCAGCGGGGCCTGGGCATTGCCAAAGAACAGCGCCGCGTTTTTCTGTGGGTCAATGTGGGTCTGTACGGAATTTTTGTGCTGGGCGCACTTCTGGCCTACTCCACCCCCACCTTGGCCAAAGAGGTTTCAGATTGGGTGGGTAGCAGCTTAGCTGGAACCGGAATAGTGCAGTACCTCGAGCGCGGCATGCCAGAAGCTGCTTCTGCCATCACGTACTGGAATTTTACTCAGGGCGCGTTTGGCACCACCTTTATACCTGGGTTGTTGTTTGGAATTCCGGCGCTGTTCATCAATCTGGGGCGCTTTCTGGTGCTGGGATTTGCACTTTCTCCGGCCTTGATACCTGGACTGGTTTACTTGCTGCACCTGCCCACCGTGATTGTGGAGCTGCAAGCCTACATTTTTATTACCTCCTCGGGTCTGGCCCTGCTGTGGCGGGGTCGTAAGTTGGGCTGGAGACTGGCGTTCCGCGAGTACATTTATTGCCTGCCCGTAGCCCTGACCCTGCTGGTTTTTGCTGCCTGGTACGAGGCCCTCGAGATTCTGGTGCTGATTCCTGCTCTGACTCGCTAGATGTTTTTGCATGGGACACTGAGTGCTCGAGCGTTTTCTTAATCTAAATCTCAGTCTGATTCAAGCGTTGGGCGTATGCCCGATTGCAGGGTTATCCATGCTACACGCCTTCGGGTCTGCTACGTTCCTGACGGGAGATGAAATTTACTCCTTCGTAGATGAGTAGAAATGGATGTTTGAGCCTGGGAACGGAGAGAGTATGAAACTCACATTGCTCAACTCGAGTGTCAGGTGAGTTTTGAACCAAACGTGTCCGACCCATTTACCCACCGTTTCCAGATACTCGCGTTGAAGACTGTGGGCATGAAAAAGAACTTACGCGCTTTAACCTTCGTCCTGACCGCCGCCCTTCTCAGCGCTAGCCTGTTCACCCCAGTATTGGCGCAAACCGCTACACCTCCCCCGCCCACCACTCCAACTGACCCTGCCGTAACCACTGTCCCAGACGCTGCGCCCGTGGATTTGAGTGCGCTCGAGGGAACGGTTTGGAGCCTTTACTACCTCACTTCCGAAGGAAAGACTCAAACTGTTCCAGCCGCAGCTCGTCCCACGCTTGGATTTGTGAGTGGTAAGCTCAACGCCAATACTGGATGTAATAACGCCAGTGGCAACCTGACTGTGCAAGGTAGTGAAGTGGAAGTGGGTGCGCTGATTAGCACCAAGAAAGCCTGTACCGACCCCGCCGCTCAGCAGCTCGAGACCGATTTGCTGGCTGCACTCGAGGGGATGCACACCCCCACCGTGCGCGATTACACCGGAGGACTGGCTACCCTGACCTTGCGTAAAGAAGATGGCACCTTTCTGGTGCTGGTGAAGAATAAGTAATTTCCCCTCGAGCGGTGCATTTTCCCCACATTTAAATTGAAGGGCAAGTTTGCAAAAGGCGACGCTTAGTGCGTCGCCTTTTTTTATTGGTTTTAGAAAAAACATACCAACGAGTTTGGCTCGAGCCACATTTGAGTTCGCGCTGAGGTTGCATCCTGTAAGCGTGTCCACGTTCCTTCCCAGTCAACTCGAGCAAATTGCCCTCGAGAGTGGTTTCGACGGGGCAGGCTGGGCCACCGCTGAAATTCCCCAAAAAGCAGTAGATGACTATGAACTTTGGCTCCAGCAGGGTCGACACGCCGGAATGGACTATTTGCCCCGTCAGCTCGAGCGTAAATCCAACCTCAGCCCATTCACCCACGTTTTGGTTCTGGGTATTTCGCACGCTTTCGCCGCACCAGAAAAACCTTCTGGTGGCACTCGAGTGGGCCGGGTAGCCAAATACGCCTGGACCCCGGACTACCACGGTCAACTTTCTCCCCGGCTCGAGCGCATCGTAGCGGCAGCTCAAAAGCTGGGTTTAAAAGCCAAAGCCTATGTGGACCACGGCCCGGTGCTCGAGCGAATGCTGGCCGCACGGGCCTTCCTGGGCTGGCGGGCCAAAAGCGGCATGTTGGTATCGCAGAAGCTGGGGGCGTTTTTGACCCTGGCGGTGGTTTTGGTTGAGGGCTTGGATGAGGAAGGATTCTCGGGGGAGCAGGGGAGTGGGGGAGCAGGGGTGCGGGGGAGCAGGAGTGCGGGGGAGAGTACCCTGGCTTTGGATTTTAGCTCGAGCGAAACCTCTCCTGTCCGGCTTTTATCCTTTTCCCCCCCCCCCCCCCCCCCCCTTTCCCCCCCTTTGTCAACCGTCCCCGCCCCCTCTACCCCCTCCAAAAAAAACGCCCACCCTGACCGCTGCGGAACCTGCACCCGTTGCGTCTCGAGTTGTCCTACAAACGCCATTCAAAATGACCGTACCCTGGACGCTCGAGTGTGTATTTCTTACCTCACCATTGAGCACCGGGGTCCGGTGGCGCTCGAGCTACGTCCACACATCGGGAACTGGCTTTTTGGCTGTGATGTGTGTCTCGAGGTGTGTCCCTGGAGCGTCAAGGCCGGAGATATTGCCCAGAACTGGCAGCCGGACCCAGAGTTGGTATACCCAGATTTGGAGCCGTTTTTTACCCTCTCGAGCCGACAATTTGAGCGCCTCTACGCAGGAACGGCGTTCTCGAGGGCGAGGCGCAAGGGGATGGCCCGCAATGCTTGTACGGTTCTGGGTAACTCGAGGGATGAACAACATTTGGGTTTACTCGAGCGGGCCGCACAAGACGAAGCCTGGGAAGTGCGCGAAGCGGCGGCGTGGGCGTTCTCGAGGGTGGGGGGAAAGCGAGCTTTAAATCTGCTTGAGCGGATGCTTTCTGATGCGAATGAGCGCGTGCAGGGGAGGGTGACTTGGGCGCTCGAGCTGGAAAACGGGTAGCCACGAGGGCTACCCCTACACAATGCTGAAACGAACTAATCCTAACCCTGAGACCAAAGCTTGTGTGATGGCTCTCGAGCTTGGTTTCTATGCAAAGAACAAAGAGCCAAGCATGTCATATCTAGACCTCGAGCAGCCAGGAAATTTAGCAGTTTGTGCTCACTTTCCCCTACAAAATTCAAATTTAGGTTGACTTTCTCTTGACATGCCCATAATATGTGTCCCAAGTACGGGAATGGGGTGGATTCAAACATATTCCGCACTCGGGGGTGAGGCATGAAGTTGATTACGGCAGTGATACGGCCAGAGAAGTTGCCGAATGTCAAGGAAGCGCTGTTCAAAATTGGCGTCACGGGCATTACGCTTTCCCGCGTGAGTGGGCACGGGGGAGAGCGCGAAGTGCTAGAGCACTACCGGGGTACACAGGTGAGGCTGGAGTTTCACGAAAAAGTGAAGCTCGAGATTGCGGTTTCAGAAGCGTTCTTGGAGCGTACCGTGAAGGCCATCTCGAGCGCGGCCCGCAGTGGTGAAGTGGGAGACGGCAAGATTTTTGTGCAGTCGCTCGAGCAGGTTATTCGGATTCGTACCGGTGAAAACGACGCCGACGCGCTCACCCCGGTGGGCACCCCAAAGGAGGGATATTGATGAAAGCGCTCAAACTCGCCCTGCCGCTCGGCCTGCTCACCCTGATGGGTGGCGCTTTGGCCCAGACCGCTGCCGCTGCGCCTGTGATTGACAAGGGTGACACGGCTTTTATGCTCATCGCTTCCGCACTGGTGCTTCTGATGACGCCAGGACTGGCTTTCTTTTATGGCGGTCTCGCTCGAGCGAAAACAGTGCTCAACACTATGATGATGAGCTTTATCGCCATCGGTGTAGTGGCCCTGTTATGGCCTTTAATCGGATATTCAATTGCTTTCGGGGACCTTAAGAACGCCTTTTTTGGTGGATTCGATAAGGTCGCCCTCAGTGGTCTGACTGCCGGAAGTATTTGGAACAACGGTGGTGTTATTCAAACCACTATCCCCACTTTCGTGTTCATGATTTTTCAGATGATGTTTGCCGTTATCACCCCTGCGCTGATTTCGGGCGCCCTGATTGACCGCATGAAGTTTGGCTCTTACATCCTCTTTATTGGACTCTGGAGCGTATTGATTTATGCTCCTTTGGCCCACTGGGTCTGGAGCGCTAACGGTTGGCTGTTTGCACGCGGCGTTCTGGATTTTGCAGGCGGAACCGTGGTTCACATTGCCGCTGGAATTTCGGCTCTGGTCGCGGTGCTCATCCTGGGTCCACGCTCGAGCGGGTCACAACGCGCTGCTGTACCGCACAATATTCCCTTCGTTTTGCTGGGTGCTGCGCTGCTGTGGTTCGGCTGGTTCGGCTTCAATGCAGGTTCGGAACTGGCTGCCGACGGTGTGGCGGGTCTGGCTTTCATCAACACGGCCATCGCTCCGGGTGTGGCTATGCTGGCGTGGCTTCTGTGTGAAGTGGTTAGGGGTCAGCGTCCTAGTGCAGTGGGTGCTGCAACGGGTGCTGTGGTGGGGCTGGTGGCCATCACTCCAGCCTGTGCTTATGTTGGCCCTGTCGCCAGTATGGCTATCGGTGCTATCGCAGCGGTGTGTTCGTTTCTGGTTGTTCAACTTAAGCACCGCCTAGCTGCCGACGATGCGCTCGACGTCTTCGCCTGTCACGGAGTGGGGGGAATTGTGGGTGCAATCTTGACCGGCGTGTTTGCCGACTCGAGGGTGTCTGGCTTGACGGCTGCTAAGGGCTTGATTGACGGCAACCCCGCTCAAATCGTCACCCAGCTTGTGGGCGTAGGTGTGACCATCCTGTTTTGCGCCGTGGGAACCGCCACGCTGATGTTCATCATCAAAGCGGTGATGGGTGTGCGGGTCAGCGCTCAAGAAGAAAGCATGGGCCTGGATGTCAGCTCTCACGCCGAGGACGGCTATAACAACGGAGACTTTGGCTACGCCACCAATGGTAAGTCGGGTTCGATTGATTCTCCCGTCATTTTGAGCGCTAACGCGAACGATTGAGTTTTGAGTGATAGGTTTTGAGGGGTTATTTTTTCCCTCGAGCGCGACTTAGGTCGCGCTTTTTTGTTGGCTCGAGCGTCAAAAATAGTGCTTCTGGCTATCTCGAGTAAAAAGGCACTGGCTGTCTTGGCCCAAAAGCAGCACGTCTTGGACAAAGCGGCACCTAGCGGGCCTGTCCGCCTCACGGGCTGGGCCGCTTGAGCAGAACGGCACCTAGCGGGCCTGCTCGCGTTTCTGCTCAAGACGATGAACGTCCAGTCTGCGTTGAGTGCTCAACGTTTGACGTTTGCTACCTTTGGCACAACGGTCATCCAATGTATGTTCTCTAAAAACCTGTTTGAACCCCACTCCCCTTTGTGGTACACTCTTACCTTGCCGCTCGAGGGGTGCCGTTTGGCTCAAGCTCCTGGATGTCGGGACTTCATAAAAGTGAGAGGAATAAAACATGGCTTTAAACGCACAAACCGTCGCCGGAGTAGTTCAGGAGCACGCTATCAACGAGAAGGACACCGGAAGCACCTATGTGCAGGTAGCACTGCTCACCGCACGCATCAACAAGCTCAGCAGCCACCTCAACGCCAACCGCAAGGATAAGCACGGTCAGCGCGGCTTGCAAATCATGGTAGGTCAGCGCCGCCGCCACTTAAAGTACCTCGAGCGCACCGATTTCGAGCAGTACATTGCACTCACTGACAAGCTGAGTATTCGCCGCGCCCAAGCGACCCTACGCTAAGCAGCACAGCTTACCCGTAAAGACCCGCTCGAGCGGGTCTTTTTTATGCACTTTTATTCTGGCCCCTAGTTTGAGCATAGTGTGATAAACATCTGGCAATCGGGTTAGAGAACGAGTTAGAATATGGAAACGTTGTGAGTGCTCCCCTGCTGAGCACTAAGGAGGAGTTCATGAATAAACTTATATTATTATTGGGTCTGACCCTGATGCTCGGTGCCTGTGTTCAACCCGCTGCTGCTCCACCCCCTGTGGTGGAACCACCGGTGGTAGTTGCCCCTAACTACAGCGACTTGGTGGGAACCTGGACGGGTCCCTGGAATGGTCAGAGTGGTCTGCTCGAGGCCCAGTTCGGAATCGTCACCCTGACTGTTGTTTCTGATGGAAAGGTGAGCTGCACAATCACCCAGAACTCTACGGTAGGAGGGGTCATTCCTAGCAGCACCAGTGCATGTAGTGGTAGTCTGGTACTCAATAATGGCGCTCAGAGTTCTGTGGCCATTTTGCTCAAATACACCTATCCCGGCAATCCCGAAGTGAGTGCTACCGGGTCGGCTAATTACCTCGGGGGTACGCCCAAGCGTATTCACGGGTCACTCAATAATGTGGTGACCGGAACGGTAGGCAATGGTCAGATTTCTGGCGAACTGGGCAACCTATACTTTGAATTGAACAAATAAACTCGAGGGTGAATAACAGTGGGCTACTGACAAATTCAGTAGCCCACTGCTTGTGTTATCCGCTCGAGCGGGAATTCAACTTTTCAGGGCCATAAACGCTTTCTGCAAACCCTCAGTGTAGCTGGGATGGGTCAGCACCGCGTCGCGCACCAGGGTGTAGGGCGCTTTCAAAATCATCAAACTCGAGAGCAGATGAATCAAATCTCCGGCGTGCGCCATGAACAGGGTGGCTCCCAGAATTTCCTCGGTCTGAGGATTCACCAGAATCTTGACGAAGCCCCCAGTATTGCCGTCTTGCTGACCTCGAGCAATTTTTCCCGCCTCGAGCCGCGCTACTTTGTACTCCAGACCCTGTTTTTGGGCCTCGAGTTCGTTGAGGCCCACTCGAGCCAGTTCCGGGTCGGTCCAGATGGCGTAGGGCACGGTGCGCTGTGTGGTCCTCGAGCCATCGCCTACAAATTGATTTTCCAGAATGCGGAAATCGTCGTAGCTGGTGGACGTGAGTTGAAGTCCGGGGCGAATATCGCCGCTCAGGAAGATTCCGGGAACTTTGCACTCGAGCGTGTCACTACACTCTAATACTTTGCTGCCGTCCAGACCCACACTCTCGAGGCCCATATCGTGCGTGTTGGGTTTGCGGCCTGCTGCCACAAGCAGATGGCTGCCTTGCAAAATCGTTTTACCCTCGAGTTTAAGCGCCAAGCCGCCTGCTGTTTTCTCCACCTTCAGCGCCTTGCTCGAGAGGTGTAGGGTCACGCCTTCGCTCTCGAGCATGGTTTTCAGGCCCTCGCTTACCTCGGGGTCTTCGCGCTCGAGCAGGCGACTACCGTGTTCAATTAGCGTAACCTGCGCCCCCATGCGGCGGTAAAACTGGGCCATTTCCAGCCCGATGTAGCCGCCACCCAGCAGCAGCAAATGCTCGGGAAGCGTATCAAACTCGAGCCAGTTGTCCGCCGTGATGAGGTCGAGTTTCTCTATTCCTTCAATCGGGGGAATACTCGCTCGAGTGCCGGGATTGAGCACTACCTTTTTTGCCTTCACTCGCTCCTGGCCCACCCGCACTACAAAATATTCACCGTCTTTGCCCTCGAGCGTGGCATGTCCACGCATAAGGCGTGGGTTTTCAGAAAACACCGTCTCAAGACCATCCACAGACTTCTGCACCATTTTTCTAGCCCGCTCGAGCACCGCAGGAAAATCTACTCCGACCTCGCCCACCTGGAGTCCAAATTCGCCCGCCTTCCGCGCCAGATGTACCACTCGAGCGGAACCCATCACCGCTTTGGTAGGAGTGCAGCCAAAATTGACGCATGAACCGCCCAGCGTTTTGCGCTCTGCCAGCGCCACCTGCCAGCCTGCATCCGCCAGACTCGAGGCTAAAGGGACCCCCGCCTGACCTGCTCCAATAATCACCACATCATAAATTTTGCTGTTCACCAGTTCATTGTAGAAGGTGAAAGTTCACTCGAGC
>JACMOA010000309.1 GCA_014378225.1 Deinococcales bacterium
ACCCTTGTGATTCCCGCCTGCACCACCTTCTCAGCGGTGGCGTCTGCAATGTGAATCAGCGGGATTTTGACCGCCGCTTGAACCTCATCCGCCACTTTGTGCATCGTGTTGGTGCAAATCAAAACACAGTCGGCCCCACCGCGCTCGAGGGTCTGGGCTGCACTCGATAGCTCGTTTGCAGCCTCATCCCAGGCCCCCACTTTTTGCAGCGCGGCAATCTCGGCAAAATCTACCGTCACCATCAGGCTTTTAGCGTTGTGCAGGCCACCCAGACGCGCCTTGACCCCTTGATTTAGCAAGCGGTAATACTCGAGAGAGCTTTCCCAGCTCATTCCTCCAATCAGGCCAATGGTTTTCACCCTTTGAGCCTAACCTGAAATCGCTCGAGCGGTCAAGAAAGTGACCTTTTGGGTCAGGTGTGCTCGAGAATAAAAGCGTGTTGAGCTTCATGCCATCGTCCACGAGGAGTTCAGACCCCAGAATTAAGGAGGCGTCGCTCGAGCGTGAAGTTACGCCTCCTTCGCAAAAGTTTTACCCTAACGAACACAATCCTATGACTTAATTAAAGTTTTATAAATTTAGAACCATTAAGATAAAGTCATGATTACTCCCGCCCCTGCCCGTAACGAACTCGAGCGGATTGTGGCGCTGCACGCTTACGACATCCTAGATACCTTGCCTGAGGCCAGCTTTGACCGCATCACCCGCCTGACCGCCCGCACGCTCGAGGTGCCTTACGCGCTCATCAATTTCGTGGACGCGGGCTACATGTGGGGTAAAAGCTGTTACGGCGTGACCGAAAACCGCTCGAGTCGCGCCCTGTCACCGTGCGCCCACGCCATCCTCCAGCCGGACCTGACCATCGTACAAGATGTCCAACAAGATGAGCGCTTCGCGGGCAATCCCGCATTTGAGGGGATTTGCTTTTATGCGGCTGCGCCGCTAATTACGCCCGACGGTTACGCGGTGGGAACGCTGTGTGTCATGCACCCCGACACCTACACCTGGACCGCCCAGAAAGCCGAAACCCTGTACGACCTCGCCGCGCTGGTGATGGACGAACTCGAACTGCGTCGCCGCGAGCGTGAGGCTGAGCAAAAGTGGGAAAGTCTCGAACGGGTCAACGCCCATAAGAGCGAGTTTTTTGCCAGCATGAACCACGAACTGCGGACCCCAGTGAGCGCCATTTTGGGGTTGAGCGAACTGCTGCTCGAGGGTGAAGGTGGGTCACTTTCTGAGACGCAGAGCAGCTATCTACGCACCATTGAGGAAAGTGGCGAACACTTACTCAACCTGGTGAACGGCGTGTTGGACCTGGCCAAACTCGAGGCGGGTCAGATGAAACTCGAGTGGCAGACTGTTTCACTCGAGCGTCTGGGCCAGCAGAGCGTAGCACTGGTCGAGGCCCAGGCCAGACGTAAAGGGGTGCGTCTCACGCTCGAGGGGACACCGGGTTCGGTGCGTGGCGACCCCACCCAGCTCAAACAAATCCTGCTCAATCTGCTTTCCAACGCGGTCAAGTTCACTCCAAAGGGCGGCACGGTGACGCTCGAGATTCACACCTCGTCAGAAACCGTGACCTTCGAGGTGCTTGATAGCGGCGTGGGTATTCGGCCCGAGCATCTAGGTCGGCTGTTCGAGAAATACGTGCAGGTGGACGATTCACTCGAGCGCCGCCACCGGGGAACCGGGCTGGGTCTGGCGCTGGTTAAACATCTCACAGAGTTACATGGGGGCAGGGTCGAGGTACAAAGCGTGTTTGGGGAGGGTAGTGTGTTCAAAGTCCTTTTACCGGCCAGAACAGGTTAGCGTAACCCAGGTGCTCGAGCGAAAAGTCAGAGTGAACAGAAAAGCCCGCTCGAGGGTTTGCACCACAATCCACCCTTTCAACTCGAGCCGCCCCGTATTCTAAATCCATGATTGTTTTTCCTGTTGGCTCGAGAAGCCAAGTTTCTATTTTTCTGCCGATGCACTCGAGAAGCTCCTTAAGAACGTTCTCCTGCTCATTGCTCATTGCTCACTACTCACTACTCACTACTCACTACTCATCGCTGGAAACTCAGTGAAACTCGTCGTAGGACTGGGAAACCCCACGCTTCAGTACGCCCAGACCCGTCATAACGTGGGTTGGCTGGTGCTCGAGGCGTTGCGCCATAAATTGGGCAGGAGCTGGCAGAAAGTGCTCAAGGGCGAGACTTTTGAAACCCGAATAGGCACGGAAAAGGTCATTTTTCTGAAACCATTGACCTACATGAACCTGAGCGGAGAGGCAGTGGGGCCGCTGATGCGTTTTTATAAGCTCGAGCCGAGTGATTTACTGGTCGTTCAGGACGATTTGGACAGTCCGTTTGGACTGCTGCGCTTCAAACACGGCGGGCGCTCCGGCGGTCAGAACGGGGTGGGGAGCATTGCGGACCACCTGGGAACCGACTCTTTCAGCCGCCTGAAACTCGGCATCTCCAGGCCGCCACCGGGGTGGAAGGTGGTGGATTGGGTGCTCAGCAAATGGCATGGGGACGAAAACGCTATGCTCGAGGAGCTAGTAACCCTGGCCAGGGACGCGGCGCTCTTGTGGGCCGAAAAAGGTCTGCTCGAGGGTCAGGCCAAGTTCAACAGCACCGATTTAAGGCCCAAACCTCCTGCACCTGAAAAACCCCCACTCGAGCAACCTGCGCTCGAGTCATTAAAAACGGAGATACGCCTTGAAACTGCTGCACAAGACCCTCAAGCTCAGTGACCCAGACTTTATTCGCAATCCTTACCCCACGCTCGAGGACTTGAGGGAAACTGCCCCCATCTTTTTTGAGCCAAGCTATAATAAAGTGTTTTTTACCCGCTACGACGACATCGCCGCTCTGTTGCGCGACAAGCGGCTGGGGCGCAGCATCCTGCACGTTCTCTCGAGGGATGAATTGGGCTGGCCCCCGCAAGACCCACGTCAAGCGGATTTTGACGCCTTCAACGCGAGCCATATGCTGGACCGAGAGCCGCCGGACCACACCCGGTTGCGTGGTCTGGTGTCTCAGGTGTTCACCCCGCGCCGGGTGGAGGGGTTGCTCCCCAGGGTGAAAACTCTGATTGGGCGCACCCTGGACGCGCTCGAGGACCGTAAAACCTTTGACTTTGTGACAGACCTGGCTGAACCGCTGCCCGTAGCCGTCATTGGCGAGCTGCTGGGTGTGCCGGACGTTGACCAGCATTTGCTGCGGCCCTGGTCTGCTGCCATCGTCAAGCTGTACGAACTGGGCTTTTCTGAAGAGCAGCAGCAACAGGCCAACACTGCCGTGCTCGAGTTTTCGGATTATCTGCGGAGTTTGGCAGCGGAGCGTGAAAAAAACCCTCGAGACGACCTGATTACCGCTCTCGTTCAGGCTCGAGACGGAACCGACAAACTGAGCGAGGAAGAGTTCATCTCGAGCTGTATCTTGCTGCTCAACGCGGGGCATGAAGCGTCGGTCAACGGCTCGAGCGCGGCCATGTTGGCCCTGAGCCGTAACCCAGAAGTCAAAGAGCAACTTGTAGAGGCGGCCACCTCGAAAGAACCCGTTCCGGCACTCTTCAAAACGGCGGTGGAAGAGTTTTTACGCTTTGACTCCCCACTGCCCATGTTCGAGCGCTTTGTGCTCGAGGACCTGAATTTCAATGGATTACAGTTCGAGCGCGGGCAAGAAATCGTTTTGCTGTACGCTTCTGGGAACCGTGACTCACGCAAATTCACCCGACCAGACACACTCCTGCTCGAGCGCACCCCCAACCCACACCTCACCTTCGGGCTAGGCATTCACTACTGCCTGGGCGCACCGCTGGCCCGCCTGGAGATGGCGCTGCTCTTAAAGAGCCTGCTCGAGCGCTTTCCCAAAATTCAAGCCCATGAAGCCACGCTCGAGTACGGGGGTGGCTTCGTGATTCGGGGGATTTCTCGGCTCGAGGTGGAGGTTTAGGGGGTTAGTTGTCGGTTGTCGGTTCTCGGTTATCAGACGACAGAAACTTCAAATCCGTTTTCTGTCGTCTGTCAACTGCTGTCTGCTGTTTGCTGTTTCCCATCTCAAAGCGCCCTCAATTCATTTCCATCAAACCCTGTGAGGCGTACCCGCTCGAGTCCAGGGCGTAGCTGATGTGAAAGTTGGCCGGGTGGCCCAGCCACTCTCTCAAAGTGCGCTCGAGGGGGTGGCGATTGCGCTCGAGTTGGGGCCAGGAGTCGCCGGAGATATAAAACTGTATTTCGCTGCTCCATTCGCCGCTGGCCTCGAGCAACAGGGCATAACGGCGCACCTTGAGACCGACAAAAAGTTCGGGGTGGTTCTCGAGAAACCGCTCGAGCTTTTCTGGGCTGATGCGGGTCCACCAACCCGCGTTTAAATCAAGCATTGAGCTATCCTCGAGCGCTGTTTCATCTTTGAGTGCAGTGTATACGACCCGTGAGGTTCGAGTTAAAAAACCTCTGAAACTTTGACACTCGAGCGGAAGAGTTAAGCACATTTTTGTTTGTGAAACGATGAATACTTTTGGGACCACGGATGGCTTTCAATTTTTTATAAGTTGGGTCAAGAAAGAAAACAGCAAGGCTCTCATGCCTACTACCTACTGGAGTGACGGAAATACTCTCGTACCCAGTTGAACACCCTTTAAAACAGTCACCTACAGTGTCCCCTCAAGCATAACAGCCGACACTACCGTGAGCATCAACGCTACCACTGGAACGTCTACGGATGATGCTAGCGCCGAACTTACCCTGACCATCAAGCCCAAGCCTATCGTTCCATAAAATTTGATCCAGAAAAAACCAGAGGCTAAAAACCTCCGGCTTTTCTTTGGCTCGAGCGCCCCAATTACTCAAATTTGTAAAGTTCTTGAAATAGCTTGACGTCTACAGCGTCTACCTTGCCGTCCGCATTCAGGTCTCCGCGCTGTCCCGGAGCTACTTTTCCATAACTACCTGCCAGAATACCCAAATCGCTCAGGTCAATCTTGCCGTCTCCGTTCAGGTCTGCACCGGTAAAAAAGCGGGCCTTGAGCGCCTTGCGGTCTTCTTCTGTCACTGCTCGAGCGCCATTCACAAAAATCGGCTCCTCGAGTCCCAGCAAACGCGCCGCTTCAGAGAGCCAGACACTTTGTAGGGGGAGGGCTTTCCCAGTGGCATTGACCTGAATTTCCCGCAGTCCACCCCGGCGAATCAGGGTACGGCTGCCGCTGTCTGGGTTAAAGGGGACGCCACCGCCCAGCGTATACAGCGGGCTAGTGACACCTTCGGAACGCAGGTTCAAGGTCAAGCCGCCGCCCTCGAAGGCTTTGAGAGCGGCTCTCAGGGCTTTGTCCGCTTCACCCTGGGCCAGAGCCGGAACGTCTGCCGCTCGAGCCACACCCAGAAGAGCCAGTGTACTAAGGGCCATCACGCTCGAGCGCCGTAGAATGGACGGCCACATCACTGCACTCCTCGGAAAGAGATGAGCTTATTTTTAAAGGCTGTTAAATCTACATTGCCTAATTCGGTACGGTTGGTGGGAAGATTTTGAACCTTGCCGCTCAGGATAGGATAAACACCCTGATTGAAGCCCACGAAAGGAGAATCATAGGCGGTTTTGTACAGCAGCAGGATGTATTCGCCGCCAGGGTTCTTGTCTTTGGGCGTTTTGAGGGTGGGAACCCCCTCGAGCGTCAAATCTACCCCACCCAGCACTGAAATAGTTGTCTTACCGTCTTTCTTGGGCAGCGTGGCAGCGTCACCCACCAACGACTCGAGCACCTCGAGACTGTACACCTGCCAGGGAAAGGTTTCCTTGCCCAGCGTGCGGTTTTCCTGCACTACGCCCAGAACGCGCACATAGAGCACCAAATCGGCCTTCTTGACCTGCTGCTCGAGGGTGAGTGAAACCAGAGTGGTCGCTTGAACCGGAGCTGCTAAAGCAATCAGACCCAGGGAAAGCACGGCTCGAGCGAATTTTGGAGGAAAGTTTTCGAGCACCTTCATCCGTTGCCTCCGGTGGGGGGAGG
>JACMOA010000310.1 GCA_014378225.1 Deinococcales bacterium
GAGTACGGGATTGTAGGTGTGAACGATGGCACACCCTTTGCCATGAATCCACAGAGTCCCTTTGGCGGGGTTAAACAGAGCGGAATTGGGCGCGAGGGTGGACGCTGGGGACTCGAGGAGTATTTGAGCGTCAAGTATATCTCTATGGGAATCTAAAGGGTTTGGTAAGTTTTGACAAGGACGGAGGGTCTGTCTAGGCTGAAGTTGCACTCACAGCAAAGCCCTAACCCTCGAGCGCCACTTTTCCACAAATCTGCCCCAGCTCGAGCGTGCAAAGGGTGGACTCGAGCACGGCGGGGACCTTCAGAGCACGCCATCGAGCCACACCGCCAGGGCCGCGTACATCGGCAGGCCCAGAGTGAGGTTAAAGGGAAAGGTCAGGCCCAGCGCCGCCGTGAGATACAGGCTGGGGCTGGCTTCAGGCAGGGCCACCCGCACCGCCGCCGGAGCTGCGATGTAAGACGCGCTGGCGGCCATTGCCCCAAGCACGGTCGCCCCGCCCACCGAAAGACCAGAAAGCAGGCCGAGGCTCACCCCCAGCGCTCCGTGGATGGGTGGGGTCAGCAGGGCGAGGCCCAGTATAAACGGCCCCGCCTTCCTCACCTCTGAGAAGCGGGCGGCGGCAATCATGCCCAGCTCGAGCAGGAACAGGCACAAAATCCCGTTGAAGGGGTCGCGGAACACGTTGCTGATTTTCGAGAACTGCGCCTCGCCCATCAATGCCCCAATCAGCAGGCCGCCCAGCAGCAGGTACACGCTTTTACTGGTCAGGATGCTCGAGAGCGCCCGCCCCAGACCTTCGTCCGCTTGCGCTCCTGCCGCCGCCGCCGCTCGAGCCGAGTTCATGCGGGCCAGCAGCAGCCCCACCGCAATGCCGGGAATCTCCAGCACCGCCAGCAGGGTGGGCAGGTAACCCTCGGCCTCCAGGCCACGCGCCCCCACAAAGCTCAACGCCGCAATAAACGTGACCGCCGAAACCGAGCCGTAGTGCGCCGCCAGCGCCCCGGAGTTGGCCGGACTGAGCTTGCCTAACCTTCTGCACAGCGCGTAAACCCACAGCGGAATGGCCAGACCCAGCAGCAAGGTGACAAACAGCGGCAACAGCAGCTCAGCCAGTGGGGCGCTCGAGAGAGCTACCCCACCCTTGAGACCGATGGCCAACAGCAAGTAGATGGTCAGGGCGCTGTACACGTCCTGCGGCACCCGCAGGTCGCTTCTGAGCAGGGTGGCTCCCACCCCCAGCACAAAGCACAGCACCATCGGGGAAAGCAGATTCTCGAGTAGAACATTCATTGCCCCACAGTCTGCCCGTTTGGAGTCAGTCTAATCAAGGGGTCGGGAAGCCAGGGGATATAACTTAAAAATGCAGGGCTATCTCGAGAGTGCCGGAACGGCCTTGCGTGCAAACGTAAGACCCGTGTACTCTCAGCCTAAACCGCACTGTCTTGGGAGAAGAGGGTCGTTCCAGGCGGGAGGGACGCTACCCCGCAAAATTGAGTTATACCCGCCTGAGCAAACAGACTGGACGCCGTTTAGTTTATAGCGTAATATAGACCCGTTATGATGGACAACGACCCCGCACAAAGACCCAAGAGCCTGAAGGAATACGTCGGTCAGGAGCGCCTGAAGGAGAAGTTTCGGGTATACCTACAAGCGGCCAAAACGCTAGGGCAAGCCCTGGACCACACCATGCTGTTTGGACCACCTGGACTGGGCAAAACCACACTGTCCTACATCATTGCTTACGAGATGGGCGTCAACATCAAAGTCACCAGTGGTCCCGCCATTGAAAAACCTGGAGATTTAGCCGCCATTCTCACCAATTCCCTCGAGGAAGGAGATGTGCTGTTCATTGATGAGATTCACCGTCTGGGCCGGGTGGCAGAGGAACACCTGTACCCCGCGATGGAGGACTATAAACTCGACATCGTGCTGGGGCAAGGTCCGGCGGCCCGAACCATCGAGTTGCCACTGCCACGCTTCACCCTGGTGGGCGCGACTACCCGTCCGGGTCTGATTTCTGCCCCTATGCGCTCGAGGTTTGGTATTATCGAACACCTCGAGTTTTATACCCCTGAAGAATTAGCCCAGGGCTTGATTCGGGACGCGAGGCTGTCCGGTTACGGCATTGTGGATGATGCAGCGCTCGAGATTGGAGCGCGTTCACGCGGAACCATGCGAATTGCCAAGCGCTGGCTAAGGCGGGTGCGCGATTTCGCGGTGGTCGCGGGAGAAAAAGAAATCACCCTCGAGCGGGCTAACGACTCGCTGGACAAGCTGGGTCTGGATTCGGCAGGACTGGATGAGCGAGACATCAAACTGCTCGAGGCCATTATCCACCGCTTTTCTGGGGGTCCAGTAGGTTTGGACACCCTGGCTACTGCGCTTTCCGAGGACAGCAATACGCTCGAAGACGTGTACGAGCCTTATCTCATTCAACTCGGGTTCATCAAGCGCACCCCACGGGGACGGGTGGCTACCGCTAGAGCGTATGAGCATCTGGGCTTGCCGTACGGCAACTATTACGAGGACTGAACTTAACACGCTCTTAATTCCTCTCTCACGCATAAAAAACCTCGCCGCCGCGCTTTTGGGTCGGTATAATAAACCCAATGTCAGGCGCTGAGGTCTCGAGTGAGACAAGTCAACTTTTAAGGCCATCTTCCCCTCGAGTGGGCCGTATTAATCCTGCTTTTTGGGGCAACCATGTTTGAAGGCAAGCTGCGTCAGGTTCCGCTAGCCGAACTGTTCAATACCGTCTCGAGTGGACGCAAAACCGGGCTGCTCAAACTTTTTTCCGAGGGCAAGGAGTCTCATATCTACCTCGAGGAAGGGCTGATTACCTACGCTCGGGTGCTCGAGGGAAGCAATCTAGGCGAGTACCTGATGCGAATGGAGTTGCTAACCGGCGCTCAGGTGCAGCAACTGGTGAGTTTGCAGCGCAAGGAAAACCCACACACCTTGCTGGGCCTGCTGGCTTATCGTCGCAAGCTCATCCGCGAAGACCAGCTTCTGGACGCACTCAAAGCCCAAATCAGCGATACCATCACTGAA
>JACMOA010000033.1 GCA_014378225.1 Deinococcales bacterium
AAAGTCAAACGGGCTTCTTAAAGCGTTTTTCACTACCATTGCGCCACCTCCACCGTCTTGGGCAAGACGGCACCTTCGGGCCTGCCCGCTCCGTTTCGGCTGGCTCCATTCTCGTGAAGAACGCCCTCCTGTTGCTACTCCTTTTAGTCGGAAAGTATTTCGCCCCTGGCTCTACACTTCCGCAAAATGCTTTAATGAGCGCCTCTCACACTGAAGTGGGCATGGCGAAAAGCGAAAACGCCAGCTCAGCCTACCAAATCTATTGGACTCAGGACTTTGCCAAACCCATGTAAAACACAGGGTAGATTGGACTTTTTAAGGCCCTCAAGCGCATACTCGAAAGCCTTTTCATTCCCTGAGAAGCCCTCTCGAGCGCTGAGCTATATAATGCCCATCATGATTTCACTGGACTTATCCGGCAAAGTTGCCCTGGTTATGGGCGTCACCAACGAGCGCAGCTTGGCTTGGGCCATCGGACATCAGCTCTTGCAGGCAGGAGCGCGGTGCATCTTTTCCTATCAGGGCGAGCGCCTGCTTTCTGGCCTGGAGAAGCTGACCAAAGCTTACCCAGAAACTTTATTCGAGGTGTGCGATGTGACCCAAGAATCCGACCTCGAGCGCCTGTTTGCCCGAATTGGGTCTGAGATGGGCGGTCTAGACATGATTGTTCACGCCATCGCTTATGCACCCAGGGCCAGCATGGAAGGGCGCTTTTTAGACACCACGCTCGAGGACTATCAAATCGCGCTGGGTGTGTCTGCCTACAGTCTGGTGTCCGTAACGCGCCACGCGGAGCCGCTCTTAAGAAGTGGCTCGAGCATCGTCACACTGACCTATTACGCAAGCCAGCGGGTGGTGGCCAAGTACAACGTAATGGGCATTGCCAAAGCCGCGCTCGAGGCGAGTGTGCGCTACATGGCTTATGAGCTGGGTTCCAAGAACATCCGGGTCAATGCCATCAGCGCTGGACCGATGCGAACCATCGCCGGAAGCAGCATTCCCGGTTTCCGTGACATGTTCGCCAAAGCCGCCGCAACCGCCGCGCTGGGGCGCAACGCCACCCAGGAAGAAGCGGGCAAGTTAGGACTGTTTCTATTGAGCGACTTATCCAGCGGAATCACCGGAGAGGTCAGTTTTGTGGACGGCGGTTACAACATAATGGGCATGGCGCTGGACGGATAGAACGTGAGCGGAAGCAAGAAAATATCTTACAGACTGGAGCAGAGTGCTAAAAACCAAAAACCCTCCTGAAATCAGGAAGGTTTTTCAAAAGTTCGAGCGCGATTTCCTAGCGCATAAATCCCATCGGGTCTCGAGGCTGCCCATTGACTCGAACTTCAAAATGCAGGTGCGGCCCGGTGCAATATCCGGTGCAACCCATGTAACCCAATAAATCGCCCCGGTTGACATATTCGCCTGCGTTCACGGCGGTTCGGCTCATGTGGCCGTAAATGATGTCCATATTGCCCGCACTTACGTACACATTCACCCCAAACGCTCCATTGCCGCTCTGGGTCACAGTTCCGCTCGAGGACGCATAAATGGGGGTTCCCTCCGCCGCCGCCAAATCAATTCCGGTGTGCATATTACTGCCTTCAATCCAGATTCCACGCCGCCCAAAGTTGCTGGTCAGGCGAAAGTTGCTCACCGGCCAGGACAACCTCGAGCCAGAGTAAGAAGTCTTCCGAACCACAGCCCTGCTACTCGAGGAAACCCAACTGCTGCCAGAAAGGCGGTTTCTCGAGGCGACTTGCTGTCTCAGCGCAATAGCCCGCATGGCCTGAAATTGAGCCTGATACTTTTCAAATTTGGCTTGCTGGGCATAACGCGCTTGCAAAATGCGGCGTTGTTGCACTTTCAAAGCCAAATATCTCTCGTACTTAGCTTGCTCGGCATATTGGGCTTGCAAAATACGCCGCTGGCTCGAGCGGAGCGCCAGATATTTTTCATACTTGGCCTGAAGAGCGTAGCGCACCTGCAAAATATGCCGCTGTTTGCTTCTAAGTACCAGATACTTCTCAAATTTGGCCTGCTTAGCGTAGCGAACCTGCAAAACACGGCGTTGCTTGGCCCGGAGTGCCAGATATTTTTCGTATCGGGCTTGCTTTGCGTAACGAACCTGAAGTGTCCGACGTTGCTGAGCCAAATATTGGGTGTAGCGAATCTTGAGCAAACGTTTCGCTCGAGGACCCAGTTTTGCCACCGCTCGAGCGTGGGCAGACCGCGTTTTTTGGGAAACAATTTTGCTCGAGTGTGCTTGAGAGACGCCAGCACGAGGAACCCGCACCAGAACCTTGAGCTTCTGCCCAATCAGGATTTTTTCATCCTCGAGCCTATTGATTTTTTTGAGCTGAGCAATGCTCATTCCGTGCGCTCGAGCCAGGGTCCACAGACTATCACCAGACTTGACCCACACCTGAGTTTGTTTGAGTGAAGTTTTACTCGAGTTGCTCGAGCCATTGAGGGCGGCGGTGCGACCAGCGCTTGTCTTGAGCACTACGGCACCTATCGGGCCTGCTCGCGTCTTGAGCACTACGGCACCTATCGGGCCTGCTCGCGAGGAGCGGGGTGCAAAGGATGATGTGGCCAGGACGGTATTGGTGCTCACCAGTAAAGCAAGCGTCAAAATACGTCCCAGCGCAGAAAGGGTTTTCAGCACTGTTCCTCCGTCGCAAACTTTAGTCGGCACACATGTGAACAGAACCCAAGGTTAGATGAGCAAAGCCGTGAAAAAGCCGCCCAAGATGAGGGATTGCACCTTAATCAAAGACTCAAATCTCAGTCAAGTTGCTCGGGAAACTTTATGGGACACGCTCGAGTGTGAAGGTTAAGTGACTTTAGACTTTGCCATTTTGAACTCAAGGAGTTGGTTTTAGGTTCTTATCTTGACAAAACGGTACCTTCCACCTTCCGGGCCGCCAGTTTTCGGTTATCGGTTTTCAGACACTTGGCGATGAGCAATGAGCGCAAAGACGGGTGGGCGTTCAGTTTTTGATTCTCGAGGGTCAGTTGGAAAGCCTTACGGCTTGAACTGATAACTCACAACTGACCACCAACTCAGTGCCTAAAGTGCCTCACTCCCGTAAACACCATCGCAATCCCCGCCTCGTTTGCCGCCCGCACGCTGTCCTCGTCTCGCAGGGAGCCTCCGGGTTGAATGATGGCCCCTATTCCCGCTCGAGCGCACTCTATAACCACATCGTCAAAGGGTAAAAAAGCGTCCGAGGCCATCACCGAACCGCTAGCGTGGTCTTCAGCGTGCTCGAGGGCCTGCTGTGCGGCCCAGATGCGGCTGACCTGTCCCACGCCAATTCCGGTGGTGCGCCCGTCCTTTGCCACCACAATGGCGTTGCTCTAGACGTGCTTGACAATTCTCCAGGCAAACAGAAGGTCGGTCATTTCCTGCTCGGTGGGTTGACGCTTTGTAACCACATTTTTATGGATGCCCTCGAGTCCCAGTTCATCGCGGTCTTGCACCACAAAACCGCCCGCCAGACGCTTGAAGTCCAACTCGGCACTCGGCAACTGACTCGAGCGGACCTTGAGCAAGCGCAAATTCTTCTTGCCTTTGAGAACCTCGAGCGCCTCTGGGCTATATTCGGGCGCAAGTACCACCTCGAGAAAAATGTCCTTGAGCGCTTTTGCGGTGTCCACATCCAGGGTGCGGTTCAAGGCTACGACGCCGCCAAAAATGCTCACTGGGTCGGCACTGTAAGCGCGGGTCCACGCCTCGAGCAGACCCTTTCCAGTTCCCACCGCGCAGGGATTAGCGTGCTTGACCCCGAGGCAGGCGGGTTCGGCAAATTCACCCAGCAGATTCCAGGCCGCCTCAGCATCGGTATAATTGTTGAAACTCATAGCCTTGCCCTGCAAAATTTGGGCGTCCAGCAGTGGACCCGTCGCACCTTTTTCGCGGTAAAGCGCCGCTTTCTGGTGCGGGTTTTCGCCGTAGCGCAAATCTTCCACTTTTTCCAGCTCAAAGGTGAGCTTGTGGGGCAACTCGGAATTGGAAGCCTCGAGCAGATAACCCGCAATGGCGCTGTCGTACTCGGCAGTGTGAGCAAAAGCTTTCTGAGCCAGGGTTTTTCTGAACTCGAGCGGGGCGTTTATTCCCTGCTCGAGCACCGAGTCGTAGTCCGACGGGTCCACCACCACCAGCACCGCCGTAAAATTCTTGGCCGCGCCACGCACCATGCTGGGTCCGCCGATGTCAATGTTCTCGAGCGCGTCCTCGAGCGTCACGTTCTGCTGGGCGATGGTGTGTTGGAACGGGTAAAGGTTGACACACACCAACTCGATAGGTGTAATACCGTGCTGCTCAAGTTGAAACAGATGTTCCGGCGTTCTTTTGGCCAGAATTCCGCCGTGAACGTTTGGGTGAAGTGTTTTGACCCGGCCCTCGAGAATTTCGGGAAATCCAGTCACGGTTGAGACGTAAACCGCAGGTAATCCCGCGTCTTGCAAAGCCTTAAAGGTGCCTCCGGTGGAAACCAGCTCAAAGCCCTGGTTGATTAGACCTCGAGCGAAGGGAATCAGGCCGCTTTTGTTAGAAACCGAAAGAAGTGCGCGTGGCATAGAGAATCCTTGCGGGACAAGAAGATTAAACGCTCGAGCATTCTCGAGGGTTATTTCTCCTCACGTCCCGAGGCAAACCCAGGCGAGCGGCCCCCTCGAGTGCTTATTTTTCGCGGTTTCCCCGTAGTTTGCCCACTTTGTGGACCTACGTTCTTCGCCAGTTACCGCGCTTAAAGCTCAGTATAACGCACCCCGCGTAAACTGAAGTCCGATGCTCACCCTTCAACATCTGACCAAGCGCTTTCATCCCGATTCGCTCAACGCGGTGA